>NZ_DAIQRQ010000001.1:42854-157524 GCF_036786105.1 Ohtaekwangia sp. | reverse complement strand
GCTCGCTGATTACGCAAACACTTGCTCATTCAGAAGCTGATAGCTCGCAGCCATTTAGCAACTATTTTTTCATTGCAGTGATAAGTTCATTGAGTTTCAACAGAGCTTCAACAGGACTTATGGTGTTAATGTCAACTTTGGTAAGTTTCTCTTCTATCTCTTTCCAACGAGGATCTGTTTCGAACAGAGTCATCTGAGGTGTCGCCTTCGGAACTTCCTTGATCTTTTGACGCTGTTCATTCTTATGCTTGTCTTTCTCCAGGAAGTGAAGAATTTCGTTGGCACGAAATACTACGCGATTGGGCATGCCCGCCAGCTGTGCTACATGTATACCAAAGCTGTGCTCACTACCACCTTCTTTTAGCTTGCGCATAAAAATGATCTTGTCGCCAACCTCTTTTACCGACACATTGAAATTCTTCACACGCGTGAGGTCTTCTTCGAGTTGATTTAACTCATGGTAGTGTGTAGCAAAAAGTGTTTTGGGTTTAAAGTCTTTATGATTGTGCAGATATTCAACAATAGCCCAGGCAATGGAAACGCCATCGTACGTACTGGTTCCTCTTCCTATTTCATCCATCAGAATGAGGCTGCGGTTACTGAGGTTATTCAGAATGCTCGCGGTCTCCGTCATCTCCACCATAAAAGTCGATTCACCTTTTGAGAGGTTGTCTGATGCACCTACACGGGTGAATACTTTATCTACCAAACCAATGGAGGCCGATTCTGCTGGAACAAAACTTCCCATTTGTGCAAGCAATACAATCAGTGCCGTTTGTCTTAGCAAGGCAGATTTACCCGCCATATTCGGACCGGTAATAATCATTACCTGCTGCTTCTCACTATCAAGGTATACATCATTCGGCACATAGCTTTCGCCTGCGGGCAATTGCTTTTCAATAACCGGGTGTCGCCCTGATTTTATATCGATAATCAACGACTCATTTATTACCGGCCGGGTATATTTATTGGCATGTGCCACAACCGAAAACGACAACAGGCAATCTAGCTGTGCCAATACACGCGCATTCTGCTGTATATGTGGTATAAATTTAGCGGCCTCCAGAATAAGGGCATTGTAAATGCGTTGCTCGATTGCTGTCAGTTTCTCTTCTGCATGAAGAATTTTCTCTTCATATACCTTTAGTTCTTCCGTGATATAGCGCTCGGCATTTACCAGCGTTTGCTTGCGAATCCAATCGGCCGGAACTTTGTCTTTGTTGGCATTACTCACTTCAAGGTAGTAACCAAATACTTTGTTGAACGATATCTTGAGTGAATTTATACCGGTTCGCTCTACTTCGCGTTTCTGAATTTGCAGCAGATAGTCTTTACCAGAAAAGGCAATCTTTTGAAGTTCATCCAGCTCGGTATCTATACCTTCTTTAATAAGACCTCCCTGGTTGCTAACAATTGATACATCTTCACGCAACTCACGCTCAATCTTGTCAACCAGCGTATCGCATAGATGAAGTTGCTCGCCCATCTTTAGCAAACTTGAGGCTGAATGCGCGCTCAATAATTGTTTGATGGGCTCGATGCACTTGAGTGATTTTTTCAGCTGAACCATTTCGCGCGGGTTGATACGGTTCACCGCTACCTTCGAGATCAGTCGCTCAAGGTCTGAAATTTGTTTAAGCGGGTCCGCGATCTTTTCCGTCAGCGCAACATCCCCGAAGAAAGTTTCTACAATGGAAAGACGTTCATCTATAGCAACTTTTTCTTTTAGAGGAAGAATCATCCATTTGCGCAGCTGACGCGAACCCATGGGGGTAAGTGTCTGATCAAGGATTTGTATCAACGGAACACCACCTTCATGCTGTGTATGGATGATCTCAAGATTGCGAATGGTAAATTTATCCAGCCACACATAACGATCTTCATCAATACGCGAAATGGAAGTTATATGCGAAGTGTCTTTGTGCTCAGTTTCTTCCAGGTAGTGAATAACAGCCCCGGCCGCAATGATGGCTTCACTGTAATCCTCCACACCAAAACCTTTCAACGAAGCAGTTTTAAATTGACTAGTCAGTTTTTCGTAAGCATAATCATATCCATATACCCATTCATCCAGGGCATATATACTATACTCTTCACGGAAGAGCGATTCAAACTTTTGTCGCGATTGTTTACTGAAGATGATTTCAGAAGGAGCAAAGCCCTGAATCAGTTTAAGTATATAGGTTTCGTTACCTTGTGCTACATAAAACTCGCCTGTAGATACATCTAGGAATGAAACACCCGTAGCATCTTTTCCGGAGAATACAGAGGCAAGAAAGTTATTCTGTTTTCGCTCCAGCACATTGTCGTTGAATGACAGACCGGGCGTTACCAATTCCGTTACTCCACGTTTTACAATTCCTTTTACAAAACGAGGATCTTCCAACTGATCGCAGATAGCCACGCGATGCCCTGCACGAACAAGTCTTGGTAAATATGTATCCAGAGAGTGGTGCGGAAAACCTGCCAGTGCTGTTTCAGAAGCTGAACCATTACCACGCTTGGTGAGCACAATTTCAAGCACTTTGCTTGCAGCAATAGCATCCTGGCCAAAGGTCTCGTAAAAGTCGCCTACGCGAAAAAGTAAAAGAGCACCGGGGTACTTCGCTTTAATAGCATTGTATTGCTTCTGTAACGGAGTTTCTGTTGAGGTTTTTGCTTCAGCCATGATCGGCAAAGATAAAAAAGTGGACTATCCACGACCGACCATCAACTGATTTTTTTAAGCTTATGCAACAGCTTCTGTGCGAGATATCGTTAATGCCTCTTCCAGATCAGCAATGCGCTGCTGGTATTCTCTTTCTTTTCGGGCCAATGCCTCTTGCGTGGCGGTGAGCTCTTCCAGATTCTGGCGCATTTCTTCTTCGTTAGAGCGCAATTCTTCTGACATGGTCTGCGCCTGCTGCAACAACTTTTTAGTGCGCTGATTTATTTTATGATTGGAAATGAAGGATGCTAGTGTCTCACCCAGCTTCTCCAGCAACTCACGGTGATGGTCTTCCAGTTCGTGGAAAGAAGCTATTTCTAAAACGGCTTCTATGGACTGCGTTGTTTTTATCGGAAGCACCAGCAGTACATGCGGTGGCGCATCGCCTAACCCTGACGTTATCTGAATATAATCTTTGGGAACTCTCTTCAGATAAATAGCGTGCTTTTCAATATAGGCCTGCCCTACAAGTCCTTCGCCAGGAATAATGGTTTTTTGCAGAAACTTTTTTCGCTCAAAAGCATAACTGGCCACTAACTGTAACGCTGTTTTGTTATCACGTTCTTCCACCAAGAAAAGTCCGCCCTGATTTACTTTGAGATATTTTATAACTGCTGAAAGCCAGGTTTCATATATATTTACATCGTTATCGGCGGCTTGAAGAACTGTGCTCAACTCTGCAACGCCTTTGGCCACCCAGCTTCTGGCGTCATCTTTTTTCCTGGCATCTTCCAGCTCGCTCAGTGTTTTCCGCAGGCTCTCTTCATTTTTCCTTAAACTTTCGGTTTGCTGAAGTGCTTCATCAAGCAATCGCTTTGCCTTACGATCGTATTGATCGCCCATGCTAAAAAGAAAACCACAGGCAGCAAGTATAATAATGGTGAGCACCGCTACATCTTCGGTTATAATACCATAATACTTATTGTTGATTTTGAGTGATTCTACATCAACCCCTAATACTTCGTGAATAATGTTGTACCCAAATCCCAAGAGAATGATAACAGAAACAGCACCAATCATTAGGCGCTTCTCCGCAGCCGTGAACATAGCAAAGGGCAATGCGGCCGATCCTACAATGATCATACGCGGAGTAGCATAGTGCAGTATATCTATTGCGGATGGATCACCAAATTTTTGTGAAATGTTAAGGATGAAAAGACCAACTCCGGGTATAAGACACGTTATAAATCGCGACAGCCCTGTTAATTCCAAAGAGTTAAAAAACCAGATGCTTCCTGCTACCAGCAGCATACCGATCAGGGGTATAATAGAAGCGTTGGGGCGAAAGAGAAATGCCACCAGGAAAATTAAGGTAACAAAAACTATTAGCAGCGCGAACCGGTTAGAGAGAATTATTCTTCGTTCCAATCGAAAGTCCTGATCTTGAGCAATGCCGAGGTAGGATATCTTCTTCCAAAAGTTATACATAGTCACAGCGGTTTACACAACCTGTGCCGAATATACTATTATTTGAGAAAATACACACGTATTTTTACCACCTATAGATGAAAGTATATTTCCATGAAGAAGTTAAAACTAGACGAGCTCGGAAGAATCTCGGTAGATGAGTTCAAAGACGCAGATAAGCTTTCCGTTTGCATTGTGCTGGATAACATCCGAAGTCTTCACAACGTTGGCTCGGCTTTTCGCACAGCCGATGCGTTTCGCATAGAAAAGATTTACCTGACGGGCATTACCGGCACACCACCTCACCGCGAGATTCAGAAAACGGCACTGGGTGCCACCGAATCGGTAGAGTGGCACTATATTTCAGAAGCTGCTGATGCTGTAAAGCAACTGAAGGCCGATGGATATAAAATCATAATCATTGAGCAGACAACAGAAAGTATAGCGCTCCAAAGTTTTATACCGGCGGCCAATGAAAAATACTGCCTGGTTTTTGGTAACGAAGTTAATGGCGTAAGCGATGAAGTAATCGAACACGGAGATATAGCGATTGAAATTCCGCAGATCGGAACCAAACATTCGCTCAACGTTTCAGTTTGCCTGGGTATTGTTACCTGGGAAATTTTCAGAAAAGTTATTCTGAAATAAACACAGCGGTTACGCCAGCATCTGCATGATATCGTCCTTCGAAAGCTGTTTCATAAAGCTTTCTTCCGTGGTAATCAGCTCGGTAGTAAGTTTCAGTTTGCGCTGTTGCAGCATGAGAATCTTCTCCTCCACCGTATTGCGCGTAATGAATTTATAGGTAAAGACTTTTTTCTTTTGTCCGATGCGGTGCGCACGGTCTACGGCCTGTGCTTCTACAGCCGGATTCCACCATGGGTCGAGTATAAATACATAGTCGGCTTCCGTAAGGTTAAGACCCAAGCCACCGGCTTTTATAGAAATTAGAAATACCTTCAGGTTTTGATCTTTATTGAATCGATCTACCTGTTCCTTGCGATCGGTGCTCGAGCCATCGAGGTATGCAAAGTCAATCTTGTTCGCTTTGAGATATTGACGCACCAGCTCAAGGTGTTTTACAAACTGACTAAACACTAGCACCTTATGGCCTTCTGCCATCGCGTTCTCCAGCATATGGGTTATATCTTCATGCTTGCCCGAATTGCCCTGATAACCTTGTTCAATCATTTTTGGGTGGTTGGCTAACTGGCGAAGTTTGGTAAGGCCTTCCAATATCATGAAACGGCTATTGCCTAACCCTTCTGTTTCAATCAGGTTAAAGATCTTTTCCCGATATACTGACTTTACTTCTTCGTAGCGTTTCTCCTGTTCCGGTGTCATGGTAGAGTATTGTATATTCTCTACTTTCTCCGGAAGCTCGGTTGCTACCTGCGATTTGTGTCTGCGCAAAATAAACGGTTTAATTACGGCATGCAGCTTGCGCGAACGCGACTCATCATTCTTCTTCTCAATCGGGTTTTGATACTCGTTTCTGAAATAGGTTTGTGGGCCCAGTATACCCGGATTTATGAATGACATCTGCGACCAGAGATCAAGCGTTGTATTTTCAATCGGTGTACCCGTTAGCACCAGCTTGTGTCGGGATTTCAATTCGCGTACCGCCTTCGAAATATTGGAAGTCGGATTCTTGATCACCTGCGATTCATCCAATATAATATAGTTGAAATAGAACTGTTGTAATAGCTCTATATCCAACCGGGTTATACCGTAGGAAGTAAGAATAAGATCATACTTTTCGAAGCGGCTGATGTCTTTATTGCGAAGTGTGCCGGTATAATTCAGTATCCGCAGATCAGGAGTAAATTTACTGGCTTCCATCTCCCAATTGTAAATGAGTGATGTAGGCATAACGAGTAAGGAAGTGCCGGAACCGGCTTCCTTTTCTGCCAATAGCATGGTGAGCGTCTGCACTGTTTTTCCAAGACCCATGTCATCGGCAAGGCATCCGCCTAATTTATACTCTTGCAAAAAGCGAAGCCAGTTAAAGCCAGCTTTCTGGTAAGGACGAAGTTCGCCTTTAAATCCTACTGGCAGCGGATAATCTTTTATACCACTGAATGAGTTTAACGAACGAAGCTTTTCACTTAAATGGACCTTTGCTAAATTTCCTTCCTCCAGTTCTTTTACAAGATTCAGGTGATGTTTACGCAATACCGGCTTTTCATTATCGGCATCGGTCTCACTCAGCGAGAAGAGATCAGCATATTTGGTGAGCCATGCCTCCGGTATAATCGCAATCTCTCCGTTTGGAAGTTTAAACTCCACCTTTCTGCGCATGATTAACCTGCGCAATTCCTTGAATGGAATTTCAAACTCACCAAAGCGAATCTTTGCATGGATATCAAACCAGTCTATGTTTTCTTTTACCTCAACTTCAATAACAGCTTTTCCAACGAAGTACTTTTTATCACGACTTTCCGGCTGACTTACTTCAAAGCCGAGATTGAGCAGATTAACACGATTTTCGTTGAGCCATGAAAATGCTTCCGACTTTGGTATCGCCACACGAAAGCCTTTCATTGGCAAGCCAAGCTTTTGCAGGGTATGAAGGAAATTGCGCTCTATATCGGTAAGTCGTGTTACGCGGTGAAATATATAGCCATCGTTACCCTGCTTTTCCATTGTTACACTCACTGGCCCGATGTTGTCGCCACGAAAGCGATGCTTGCCGTATTTGAAAGAAAGATCAAATACGATTTTACCCGCTTCATCACTTGTATCTTCCGGTGGAGCACCTGCATCAAACAGTGAGGGTGCTGCTGAGGCTTGTGCTGTGTGAAGCTCCGAAAGTGTAAGTACCGGGTGCGGATCGTATACCGTTTTGTTGATCTCAAAGCCGTTAGCCTCCACATCATCAAACGAAGCAATAAGCGGCGCTACAAAGCGATTGTAATAAGTTTCTTCTACGTTCTTGGGTATTACTACAAATTTTTTCGAAAAGAAAGGAATCAGCTTTTTCCCATCTACGTACTTCTCAAATCCGTAGAGATTGCCATTTAACACCATCCATGCAGGATTCTTGCAAATGAGATAAGCCGATGGATTGGGCAGATCGAGTTTCTTTCCCTGATAATATACAGTAGGAAAATAATTGGTTTGATCGTTTGTGCGCATGAAGTGAAACTGGATGGTAGAGCGTTTTTCCAGTACTTCAATTTTCTTCCAGGTAGGTTCACCATCATTACCCATCTCGAAGAGCTGTTTACCTTTCATCTTCTCGAGTATTTTGGCCCTTCTTTTTTCGAGGTAATCTTCAATCTGGTCCTGTACGAGTTCGTTGCCTTTTGTCTTGTCGTATATTTTACTGAAAAACTCTTCGGGCTTCATAAATTTGGCCGAGAACTTTTTTACGATCATCTCCTGCTGCATGGAGTCCATCAGCTCGATTAATTCGAAATCACGATCGTCCAATCCTTTCGAAAATTCACGTGCATTTTTAGTCGATATATTTTGATGCTGGTACGTGAGCTTCCCTTTATCATCGAGATGAACAATATAGGACTCGAAAATAAAGCCCAGGTATTCGTGCTGGTACAACGAATAGATGATTTGAAATGGCTGTGAAGACGATACTTTCATGCAAAAAACGGTTTTTTGATGAAAAAGGAATCCGAATATTACGCATAAACCTTATAAGAAAAGACGCATTTCCTTGAAATAAGGTACATAAATCTTACATAATGGACCAGTGTTAAAACAATAAAATATTTCAGCGAAGAAATAGGCTGGCAAAAACTTGGTAGAATCAGAGTTGTTCAGGCGAAACGAAGCGTGCTGCCTGCACGGCCGGGCGTGACGAAATAAGAAAAGTGATAACCGTTACCACGCCAAGAGTTGCTGCAAAATCAACCCACGATACTTTAATCGGGTAGCCTTGCATAATGGCACTTTCCATGCCCATGGAAATGATACCGAAATTGAGCTGTATCCAGCAAAAAATTCCGCCAATAGCGAGGCCAATCAACGTACCGATAAAAGCTATCAGTGCACCTTCTGCCAGAAAGATATTCCGAATCAGTTTTTGATCTGCACCCATCGAGGCAAGAATAGATATATCTTTCTTTTTGTCTATCGCCAGCATCATTAGACTGAAAAATATATTGATCGACCCAATGGCCAGTAAAAGTGTAAGCGATAAAAACGTAAAAAGCTTCTCTATTTTCAACAAACGGTAAAGGTCTTTGTGCTGTTCTTCCTGGTTCAAAACATTAAATTTATCTCCCAGTACTTTTCTAAGTTCTTCTTTAACCTCATTGATGGAAAAATGATCTGCTATTTTTATTTCGAACGATGTTCTCTTGTTACCATAATTGAAAAGCTCTCGGGCAAAATCGAGTGGCACCAGCACATAATTCTCATCAATGTATTGAATGATTGAGAATACACCTCCCGGAACAATGTTCATTCGCGAATACATTTTGGATGGATCGGTGGTGCCTCCTTTTACATCACGGATATAGTATATCTGCATGGCAAACATCGGATCGTCAACTGCCAGTGTCAGAGTATTGCTGATGCCTTGACCAACCAGCGCGTAGTTTATCTTTCCTTTTTTCAATTGCAACTTGCCCTGTGTGATATTCTCCTGCGGAATGCGATTCTGCTCAATAAAATTATCGCTTACGCCTTTTAGTGTTACAATCTGGTTGGCATCGCGGTAGTGAACATAGGCATAGTCTTCTATCACCTCCGTCACAAGCTTAACGCCTTTCACGGCTTTGACTTTTTTCACTAGTTTATCAGAAGTCTGAAATGACTTCCCTGTGGCAGCCTCTATTTTAATTTCCGGATCAAACGAATCGTTGAGCGATCGCAGCAAATCTTCCAGGCCATTAAATACCGAAAGCACAATGATCAGTGCAGCCGTACTGAATGCCACACTAATAATGGAGAGAATTGATATAATGTTAATGAAGTTCTTCTTCCGTTTGGAAAGCAGATAACGTCTGGCGATGAAGAAGGGAAGATTCAATCAAACAAAATTTTAACCGTGCCGATGCTACTAGTCTTTGTTGGTTGGCGGAATGTTCAGGTTGCGGATAAGCTCATCCATACGCTGTGCATTTTCCTCCACTTCATCAATATAGAAAATAAGTTCAGGAATGATGCGTACCTGTTTTCCAATCTTCTCTCCCAATGCGCGTCTGATCTCTTTTTTATGTACATTAATCTTTTCAAGCGTCTTCTGCTTGTCTTTGGCCAGCATCATGCTGATGTATATTTTGGCAACACTCAAATCCGGGCTTACTTTAACATCTGCAATGGTGATAAAAGCATTGTCCAGAATGCCCTTCTTATCGCGTTGAAAGATATCGCTTAGCTCTTTCTGGATAAGTTTGGAATATTTTAATTGTCTTGTTGAACTCATAATATGGGGATTATCTGGATGCGGGAATAGTTTTTACTTCCCTGTAATTCCACGACAAAGATGAAAAAACATGCGAATCATTTCAATCTTTAAAACCACTCCTCTATTTTTCGAACTATTTTAAACCCATCAGACATTGCTCCGATACTTTCGAATAAATGATCCGTACCGGTTACTCGGGTTGTTGGTCATCATGATTGCAATCAGCCTTCCTCTCTTCCTGGATGCGCCTGCCATGACCTACCCTGAATTAAAAAGCATTTTGATAGGAGAAAAAGTTCATGAAGGAAACTCGCTATACATCGACATTATAGATTCTACTGCGCCGTTGGCGGGTTGGTTTGATGGTTTCTTTGAGTGGATCTTCGGCCGATCGCTTCTGGGTCGCCACATATTGGCTTTCTTCATCATTTTCTCGCAGGCCACGTACCTGGGCATTATTTTCATTAACAAAAAGGCGTTTGCCGAGAGCACCTTTATACCATCGGTCATTTTCGGACTACTTTTCTTTTTCTCGTTCGATACATTTTCTTTAACCGCTGAACTGCTGGGATCGGGGGTTCTCTTGCTGGCGCTCAACAATTTATTCCGACAGATCGAATTCCGCGAACAGGGCGATCCATTGATATTGGGCGTTTACATTGGTGTAGCCTCGTTGTTCAGCTTTTCATATTCTGTTTATCTCATCGCCTCGCTGGTTATCCTGATGATCTTTACCAGGAGCTCCGTACGCGGGTATTTGCTGTTGATCTTCGGATTTTTGTTACCCCACCTGATGCTGATGAGCATTTATTACCTGAAGAACGGTCTGCCGGCGTTGTGGGAATTTCACTACCTGCCCAATCTTGGTTTTGCAGCTGATCGTTACATAAGCACAAAAAGTCTTTGGATACTCGGCGCACTGCCTTTGCTCTTTCTGGTTGTTTCTCTGGTTATGTTGAATCGCGATGCCCGCTTTACCAAGTATCAATCGCAGTTAGTGCAAACCATGTTCTTCTGGATGATCTTTTCTTTTCTTCAGATACTATATTCAAAAGATCTTCGTCCCCAAAGTTTTATTACATTATTTCCCGCGCTGAGCTTTTATATCGCTCACTTCCTTTTGCTAATTCGTAGAAGAAAATTTGCGGAGATAAGCATTTGGATATTACTCATCGGCATAGTGTCGATTAGTTACCTGTCGCGTTACAATCACATTCCGGCCGTTCAATACTCTACGTTGTTTGTGAAGGACCACGCGTGGAGCAACGTGAGCAATAAAAAAGTATTGATGTTGGGAGATGAGTTCAATGTATACAAGAATAACTCGCTGGGATCTGGTTTTATGAACTGGCGGTTATCGCGCGAAATAATCGAACAACCTTATTATTACGAAAATGTAGTGCAGGTATATCATTCCTTCCAGAACGACAAGCCCGATGTTATCATCGATCCTTCCAATCTCATGCCGCATATCTTCGATCGCCTGCCGGCATTAAAAAATCAGTACACACCTGCAGGAGAAAATATGTACGAACTTAAAAAGCAGGTTAATTAATACTTTTGTCACATGATATAATCATTATCTGGTCTGATTTTATAGGCGTTGACATTTATGACGGATATACTTATTCTGGGGGCTGGCGCGGCAGGTCTTTCTGCAGGCCACTATGCAAGTGGTGCCGGTAAATCTGTAACTATATTAGAAGCGCGCAACCGTGCGGGTGGTCGCATTCATACACTGCATGAAGCTGGCTTTTCATTTCCGGTAGAAGCCGGTGCTGAATTTATACATGGCGATCTTCCGCTTACAAAGGGACTACTTGAAGAAGCTCGCATTGAATATTACGAAGGCCATGGTGCCACATGGAATGTTACGAATGGAAAGCTTCAGCACGGAGAATTCTTTGAAGAAGGTTGGGATGAATTTATAGAAGCATTGAAGGAACTCGATCATGATATGAGCATCAGTGCTTTTCTGCAACAACACTTCGCTTCCTCACAATACGATTTCTTGCGTGACAGTGTGATTCGTTTTGTGCAAGGTTACGATGCTGCCGATGCAAATAAAGCCAGCGCTTTTGCCTTACGTGAAGAATGGACAAGCGAAGATAGTATGACCGGCCATCGTCCTAAGGGCGGATATTCACAGATGATTAACTATCTGGTGGATCGCTGCAAAGCACAAGGCGTCACGTTTCATTTTAACAGCGTTGTAAAAGATATAACCTGGAAGACCGGTCTTGTTGAGGTAACAACACATTCGGGAGAACGCTATACTTCCGAAAAATTACTCATCACTATTCCCGTTGCTGTACTCCGATCGGGTGCAGTGAATTTCAATCCACAACCGAGCGAACATTTAGCGGCACTCCATAAGATTGAGACCGGCGGTGTAATAAAGTTTCTGGTCGAATTTCAGGAGGCATTTTGGGAAACTCATCAAAAGCCCGCATTTCGCGCCATGCCGGAATTGCATTTTCTTTTCTCCGATGCGGCTATTCCTACCTGGTGGACTCAAAAACCAGCACCTCAACCGTTGCTTACCGGGTGGCTCGCTGGTCCTGCTGTAAAAGAACACATGCTGGATGACAGTGTATTAATACAAGAAGCCATCCAGTCACTGGCATATTGCTTTGCCTGTACACCGGCTGAGCTGGAACAGCAAATCAAAAATATACTGGTTGTAAACTGGATAGCCGATCCCTTTTCGCAAGGAGCATACGCCTATAAAACGGTCGATACCCAGGCCGCACTGGAAATTCTTTCAATACCTGTTAATAACACACTCTACTTTGCCGGAGAGGCCCTTTACAACGGGCCGGCTATGGGCACGGTAGAAGCCGCCTTAGCAAGTGGCCAGGAGTCGATAAAAAAAATTCTTGCTTCATAAAAAAAGCCACCCTTGCAGGGGTGGCTCCAGGTAAGGTTAGGAAGAAACAAGAACTTACTTTTTGATTAATCGTTGCTTGGATATTTTACCATCTGCATTTACAGTAATGATATAAACTCCTGCCGGTATTCTTCTCATGGAGAAATCCAGGGTTACAAAAGATACATTCTGTTGCATCTCTTCCAGTACGTTATAGCCACTCATGTCTTGAAGAACCACTGATACATTGTGGCTGGTTGCATCCAGATTAAGATTCAGTTTGTCTGTAAATGGATTCGGGCTAACATGGATCGCATTTTCGTCTATTGACGCAGTTGCCGTTGTATCCGTTGTAAACTCGCTTTGTGCTGTTATTGTCTCATCGGCTCCCTCTCTGGCTGTGGTCTGTGCAGTAAGTGATATAATTTCAATACCATTCACCTGCGGATTGCCTACCGAGCGAACAAAGTCCAGATCAAGTGTACCATCGGTAACAGAAACCTGAAACGTCTTTTTTAAAGCATTCATACCGGCAGCAGCATATATATCCAGGTTGCTGAGCATTCGGTTATTTTCTGCGTTTACATGGAATACACGGGCACCAGCTTGTTTCACACCACCAGCGTAGGGAGATTCAGCGAAGTACAAATTTACCTGGTATGTTCCACTCTGCACGGGGAAGTTCCACTGCATGGCCGTTCCACCATAGTTTGGTGAGTAACGATTGGGTCCGAAAAGATTATTCGGTGCACCTGTGCTGTTTGTTCCTGACCAGTTTGAGCCACCCGATGTATAGTTCGCGCTCGCAGCATCGAGATATTTGGATTTACCTGCCTGTGTATCCGAAACCCAATCTAAAGGAGATGCACTGATTGCCGAACCGCCGGTATTAACGCGGTATATAACAGTTGATGTAGTAGCTGGAGGCTTTGAAGCTGTTGTATTTACTGTAACCACTACATCATCGTATGCAGAAGCACCAGCGTTATCTTTCACTGTGAGACGAAACGTATAAGTTCCCTGAAGCAATGCCGTAACATTCAATGTTGCAGTTGTTATGCTGCCAAGCGTTGCCGTTGGTCCGCTTACTTTTGTCCAGCTATAAGATGCTATACTCCCATCGGAATCACTAGCTGTACCGGTAAGTGAAACCGAAGTAGCAGGCAATGTTACCGTTTTATCCGCACCGGCATTTACGGTAGGTACTGCATTCGTAGAGGTACCCTGAAATTCGAATGCTCCAATATCGTATGCACCACCGGCAGGTCTTGCTTTACCATCGTAGTCTTTAGTAACTCCGTACGTTGAAACGCTGGTTCCTTTATTAAGCGCAGGCGATGTGCTCAGCAAATGATAGTCGAACGCAGTTGCGTTTGCAAACTTTGCATTAGCGATAGTAGTTTCATAGTAGTTGTTAAGCTCCTCCATCTTTACAGTTGGAGTTACCTTATTTACATACTTGCCTGATCCGGGGTGGACAATAATGTTGTTGATGAAGTGGTTCATGCTTACTCGCTCTGCGGCAATCTTCAAACCATTATCACCAGGATTAATTACCGTATTGTTGATGAACGTAAAGCCGGGGCCGAGTGTGCCACTGGTCGTAGCATCGTCACAATATATACCATTAGCACCTGCATTAATCACAACGTTATTATAGATCTTATTATCTCCTTTACCTAGAACTATAATACCATTACCAGGCCCATTCTTAATAACGTTGTCATACATAAGACCCCCGGTGCCCAAGCCAATTTGTATGCCGTTGTTCTGATAATTTGCAAATGGATCCTGACCGAAGAGCTCTACATTGTTTCCGTATATCTCACAGCCGGAGGTTGCACAACCCACCTGAATAGCTTCCGCTCCCGAGTTCTTGATTTTATTATTGAATACTTTACATCCGATAATATCGTGTGGATATAATGTTGTACCGGAGCAAGATGAGTTTCCAGTCCAGCCGTTGTAAAAAGAGTTTCCTATATACATACCTTCACCGCTCACATCGTGTACATAGTTATCATGCACAGATACATTGTACATGGTGAAGTGCCCACGGTTAGCGGTAAGATCGCAGCGGGGATCTGTTTTCACCATTATACCGGCAAAACCAGAACCAGGAATTTCAACGTGATCGATTTCTACATCAGAGCTAAGGTCTGTTACTACAAAAGAGTTTGATCCGCTTTTGGCAGCCTTCGCACGAATACCATAAGTATAACCAGCATCACCTGTTCCTGTAATTCTAAAATAACGACTGTTGGAAAACCACAATGCGTAACCTTTATCAGAGTTCGCTACATTTACCAGGCCTCCACAATTTTTGATAATAATCGGCTGAGCTGCCGTTCCCTGAAAATTAGCAAACCGTATAGTACTTCTGTTACCAGCTTGAATACAAACAACATCACCAGGTTTAATACCTAAAGCTTTTCCATCAACATTTGTTTCATTTAGGCCTACTGTATACTTACAGTTACAGCTTTGCGCCCATGAGAATTGTACATACAAACAACCAAACACCACTAAGACAATTTTCACAATCGTTTTTACCTTCATGATTTACACCCAGGTTTTTTTAGTTTACTATGATCAGCACCTTGCTGACATCCATGAAAAATGACAGTGCAAAAATATTCTCGCGGAGAGAGTTAATTTTTTCCCATATACCTATGGACTTACATGCGAGAGAGTTTTGCAGAGATTATGGCTTCAACTAAAGACGGGTAGAGCATCAAGCAATTTGAGTATTTACATTCACACTCAACTGCATTTCATGATATACTTTGGTAAATCAATTATGAGCTCTTAAAAAGATTAAAACAGGTTTTACAACGGATACTCTACACTAAATATTTTAATGCTGTTTTATCGATGAAGTCAGAGACAGAAACTATAGTTATATTTTTATAGGGGCGCTTGTGGAATATTTTCGAAGAGTAAAAGTTAAGTTGCTATATATAGCAGACGAATAGACATGACAGTTGTATCAAGTGTTATTATTGTGTAAACAGTTACTCAGAATTTTTTTTAATAATTTTTTCAAGGGCTTGTTAAAAAATTAATCCAGCGCTTATATTTTACCCAGGTTGAGGAAAGAATTGTGGAACAATCTTTTAGGCGTTTTTTTTCGAAATCAATCAATATATCTAAAAACAGTACAGGCAATTTGGATTATTTGACAGCACTGGGTCTAATGCAGTTCAATAAATAAAAAGAAAAAGGATACAATAGTTTGAGGTGTGATTCCTGCTGTAAAATGTAGTATAGTTAATTATAGCCTAACAAAAATCGAAATGCTATTAGCTATAATAGCCCGGATATATACTTCTTTGAAAATAAATACTATAGTGTATTAAAAAAGCCTGATGCAGAGCATCAGGCTTTGTACCCAGAGCGGGACTTGAACCCGCACGACTATTACTAGCCACAGGATTTTAAGTCCTGCGTGTCTACCAATTCCACCATCCGGGCAGAACTCCAGCACCCTTTGTCTCGGACTTTGGTGCTAAATAAAAAAGTGTGAGGGTTCTCACACTTTCTTTGTTTTGTTCGAGCGGGAAACGAGACTCGAACTCGCGACCCCGACCTTGGCAAGGTCGTGCTCTACCAACTGAGCTACTCCCGCTTATTTGGGCCCTTTGTTTCGTAAAGGGAGTGCAAATTTAAAGCTGATTCACAAATTTCCAAATGGGTTCGTTACAATCAAGCAGATTTTTTCAATTCCTCTAATTCTTTTCGAAGTTCAGCAGCATGCTGTTTATTCTTAGAGTGCTTGATGTGCTTAGGTACTTCCCTCAGATCTGAGATTAATCCTATAGCCTGAAAACTACGCAGCACATAATAGGTTATATCTATTTCCCACCAGAAAAAGCCTTGGCGCGCAGCTACTTCGTAATAATGGTGGTTATTGTGCCAACCTTCTCCCAATGTCAACAATGCCAACCAGATGCTGTTGCGTGATTCATCGTTCGACTCATAACGCTGCGTGCCAAACTTGTGCATGATTGAATTTATAGAGAATGTGCCATGGTACAGGATTACGGTACTTAAAAAGAATCCTACAAATAAAGTTGAAAATCCGGCAGTGGTAAACATGGCCAGAATACTTCCTCCGTTCACAATTCCACCCAACGCCATTACAACTAAAGCAAGAATAGTAGGCGGCACGAGGTAATGTTTATTCAGCCACATTAGCTCTGGATATTTAGCATAATCGCCAATGGTTTTATAATCCGTTTCTTTAAAGTCCGGACCAACAATCCATCCTATATGTGAATACCAGAAACCGTAGATTTTCATTGAATGAGGATCAGCCGGAGTATCGCTGTGGCGGTGATGATGGCGGTGATGCGCAGCCCACCAGAGCGCTCCTTTTTGAGCTGATGTTTGTGCCATAAAGGCAATCACAAACTGAAACCAGCGTGAAGTTTTATACGATTTGTGTGCAAAGTATCTGTGATATCCTCCTGTTACCCAGAACATACGCGTTACATAAAGCACAGCACATACCGTCCAATCAAACCATGTTGCGCCTGTCCAGATCGCTCCCAGTGGAACAAGGTGCACGGCAAGAAAAGCAAGCTCCTGTACAAGGATCGGTTTTCTGCGCACCTCAGGTGTTAATGTTGTATTCGTCATTGGTCTTTATAACTAAAGATTCAGGAAATAAATTTCAACCGCATCCAAATCGGAAACAAAGTTAACCGATAATTGAAAAAGGATTTTAAACGTGTAATAAATTCTTGATTCGCAAACAACTGTATGGTAGTTATTTGTTTGTATTCTTTCCGACGAGATGAATATGACGGCCCGATTTTGGTTGTTATCTTGCATGCCCATTTATAAGGGAATGAATCAGGCACAGACCATAGCGCTTTATCAACCGCTTCTTCATACTATCGCCTATAATCTGGTGAGGTGTAAAGAGGATGCTGAGGACATTGTGCAGGAAACTTTTGTAAAGTGGCTAAGCATTGATCAAAAACCGATCGACAATACAAAGGCCTACCTGGTTCGCGCCGTTACCAATAATTGTCTTACGCACTTAAATTCTCTGCGCAAGAAAAAAGAGGAGTATATGGATAACGTTTCTGAAATGATCAAACATTTCAAGGAAACAAATCTTGCTCATCTTGACATGGACGCTGCCATTAAAGTGTTGCATGCCAAACTTGAACCACTTGAACGTGCGGTATATCTCCTCAAAGAAGTATTTGACTTTGACTACGAAGACCTTCAACATACGTTCGACAAGAAAAAAGACCATTGTCGACAACTTTTCTGCAGAGCAAAAAAGAAATTAAGCGAGGAAACTTCTAAAATAGATTTGCCCGATACCTCAAAATTATTGGAAAGTTTTCGCAACGCCTGTCATTTCGGAAATGCTACAGAATTGATCCAGGAGCTCAAAAAAGACATTGCAGCGGCTATAAGCAAAAAATTCTGATCTTTTTTCAAATCTTCTGTCACAGAATTTCAATTCATCAGTCTTACATATCAGGCTCGCAATAGCGAGCGTTAAAAATTTATTTACCTACAACCAATTGCACACATGATTGTCATTTTTGCATTTTTTATCGCACACTGGTACCTCTCCCTCTTTTTCCAGACTTTTTTTCTGCATCGTTATGCTTCGCATAAAGCATTTACGATGAACAAAACGACAGAAAAAATATTTTTTGTGCTCACCTGGATATTCCAGGGTTCTAACTATCTGAGTCCTTATGGTTATGGTGTAATGCACCGCATGCACCATGCTTTTGCCGATACTGAGAATGATCCACATTCTCCGAAGTATGATGAAACAATCTGGAACATGATGTGGAAAACCAAAACCATCTACTCGCAGATTTCGAATCGCCAAATAGTGGTCGATAAGCGTTTCACAGAAGGAGTACCTCAGTGGGAAGCATTTGACAAGTTTGCACGCTCATGGCCTTCAAGAATTTTCTGGGCTGCGGTTTATACGTTCATGTACATTCAGTTTGCGACAACGTGGTGGTTATGGTTGTTGTTGCCAATTCACTTTTTAATGAGTCCTATTCATGGTGCCATTATTAACTGGTTTGCGCATAAGTATGGTTACAGGAACTTTGAAGTAGGCGATACTTCCATGAATTTCTTACCAGTAGACTTTTTAATGATGGGCGAAAGCTATCATAACAATCACCACAAAAATGGAAATCGTGCAAACTTTGGAGGAATTCGCTGGCATGAAATAGACCCCACCTACCTCGTTATTAAGGTGTTGGATAAGCTGAACATTATTCAGCTGGCAAAGCGAAAGGAAGTCACTATCGAAAACGTTCAGAAGGCGGCTTAAACAAATTGGTTAAAAATATAAAAAGCCTCCTGGTCTTGAATCAGGAGGCTTTTTGTTTTCTAAAAAAATAACTTAGCAGTGGTTTGCCTAGTGGATCTGGTCAGAAAGAAATTTAGTTGAAGTAAAGAGAAAGAGACTAAGAGAAGAGCTCTCTAAACTATAAAGTGTGGTGATGGAGGGAATCGAACCCCCGACACAAGGATTTTCAGTCCTTTGCTCTACCAACTGAGCTACATCACCGGGAAATTTTGCCTGCCAGCTTTGTTCGACAGGGGCACAAAAGTATGTAAATTTATATTCGGTGCAAAACCCTAATCGAATTTATTGGAATTAATGGAATAAGGTTATTATCGCGTATGATTCAACAGATCGTTTTTATACTCACCTTGGGAGGCGCTGGCTGGTTTATCTGGAAACGCGCCAGTCGGATACGTGCCAATATAAATCTGGGCAAAGACAAGGAGATTAAAAATAATCCTGACCAGCGCCTGCGGAATATGATTCTTGTGGCATTCGGCCAAAAGAAAATGTTCAAGCGACCTGTTCCGGCATTCCTCCACCTCTTAATTTATGTTGGGTTTATTATCATCAACCTGGAAGTCCTCGAATTTATAATTGATGGCCTGGCAGGGACACACCGCATTTTTGCTCCCTTCCTGGGCGGTTTCTATACTTTCCTGATGAACTTCTTTGAGTTTCTGGCGGTCGGTGTTCTGTTGGCCTGTGTATTTTTCCTTATCCGCAGAAACATATTAAAGCTAAAGCGATTCTGGGCATCTGAGCTTGCTGGTTGGCCACGCCTGGATGCCAACATCATTCTTTGCACGGAGATCATTCTCATGCTGGCTATTCTTACCATGAACGCAACCGACCAGGTTCTTCAGCAAACCAACGAGCATTATGTTAATACCGGAAAATTATTTTTCAGTTCCTTCCTGGTACCGCTATTCCAACATAAACCAGAAACAATGCTTGTTTTCATTGAGCGATTCGCCTGGTGGTTTCACATTCTCGGCATTTTAGGTTTTGCCGTATACGTTACGTACTCCAAGCACCTTCATATTTTTCTGGCGTTTCCCAATACATACTTTGCCAACGTCGAGGCTAAGGGCCACATGAAAAATATGCCTGTAGTGACGAATGAAGTTAAAATGATGCTGGGTATGGCAGAAGCCAACGCTGCTCCTCCTGCAGAGCCAGGCCGATTTGGAGCAAAAGATGTTAATGATCTGGCTTGGAACAATCTGCTAGCAGCCTACTCTTGCACAGAATGCGGCAGATGTACTTCCGAGTGTCCTGCAAATCTTACAGGTAAAAAACTTTCTCCACGCAAGATAATGATGGACACACGTGATCGCATGGAAGATGTAGGCAAGAGTCTTGAAAAGGGTGGCCCTGGGTTAGAGGATGGAAAATTCCTTTTGGGCGATTACATCACCAAGGAAGAGATCAATGCCTGCACAAGTTGTAACGCCTGTGTTGAAGCATGCCCTGTAATGATTAATCCGCTTGAAATCATTTTAGAGCTAAGACGCTATGTAGCGATGGAAGAATCCGGCTCGCCAGCATCCTGGAACTCTGTTTTTCAAAATATAGAGACGAATTTTGCTCCCTGGAAATTCTCTCCAAGCGATCGATTCAATTGGGCACAGGAGGAAAAATAAAATCAACGATATTCAGTAACGATTAATACAAGCATGACTGTACATACCATGGCCGACATGGCCGCCAAAGGTGAAACTCCGGAAATACTTTTTTGGGTAGGCTGTGCCGGATCGTTTGATGACCGATATAAACGCGTAACAAAAGCATTTGTAAAAATTTTAAATGCACTCGATATAAAGTTCGCAGTGCTAGGCACGGAAGAAACCTGCACGGGAGATCCGGCCCGCAGAGCTGGAAACGAATTTCTGTTTCAGATGCAGGCCATGAGTAACATTCAGGTACTGAATGGCTATGGTATCAAAAAGATTGTAACGGCTTGTCCTCACTGTTTCAACACCATAAAGAATGAGTATCCTGATCTGGGTGGTAACTATGAAGTTATTCACCACTCTACATTTTTGCAGGGGTTAATCAATGAAGGGAAAATAAAAGTAGAAGGCGGAGCTTTTAAAGGGAAAAAGATAACCTATCATGATTCGTGTTATCTTGGCAGGGCGAACGCTATCTATGAAGCGCCCCGCTCTGTACTGGAAGCACTCGATGCCGATTTGGTTGAAATGAAGCGATGCCGAAGTACCGGCCTGTGCTGTGGTGCTGGTGGTGCACAAATGTTTAAAGAACCTGAAAAAGGCAACAAGGATATAAATGTAGAACGCACTGAAGAAGCGCTTGCAACCGGTGCCTCCACCATTGCTGTAGCTTGTCCGTTTTGCATGACCATGATGAGCGATGGCGTTAAAAACAAAGAGCGCGAAAGTGATGTGAAAGTGAAGGATCTGGCAGAACTTATAGCAGAGGCCAGCGGTTTAAAATAAATAACGCTCCGCGAGTGAGCGTGTAAAGATCAAAGCGCATGTATATACCGTTCAACTCACTTCCGGCTCAATCGAGAATCTGGATTTACCAGTCTGATAAAAAATTCACGCCTGCAGATATTCAAACAATTTCGCAGATGCTTCAGTCGTTTACAGACAACTGGCAAGTTCACGGCCAACCAATGGAAGCATCTTTCGATATCCGTTATGATCAATTTGTTATTCTTGCTGCCAACGATCAGGCAAGCGGTTGCTCGATCGATAGCTCGGTTCGTATTATGAAAGAGCTCGGCTCGACGATTAACGCAGACTTTTTCAATCGCACCAAAGTTGCCTTTCTCATGGCTAACGAAATTGTACTTCTTGCCACCACAGAGTTGAAGGAGAAGTATAGCGAAAGAAGCTGGAACCATCTTACGCCAACCTTTAATAATCTGGTAGACACAAAATCGGCGTTGGCAAAAAACTGGCTTGTGCCTGCAGGTTCCACCTGGTTAAAACGCTATCTTCCCCAGGAAACTTTAGCTGGTTAAAGCCAGATAATTTGTAGCTTTAGCATAATTATAAAAGCGGTATGAAGTCAGTATATTTTTCGCTCATCACGCTTCTTCTCCTGGTAAGTGCCTGTAGTACGGAGAAGAAAGCCAGAAAGGCCTTCGCTGTGGGCAAGTATCAAAATGCCATTGCACTCTATAAAAAAATGGGCAACAACCCGAAAGCCAATTTTTTTATTGCTGAATCGTATCGTTTGTCCAACAGGCTGAAAGAGGCCGAGCCGTTTTATGCTAAAGCCGGAGGAAAAGGCATCGATAAAGATTCTATCCAATTTTTTTATGCCCAGTCTTTAAAGGCGAATGCCAAATACGAAGAGGCGAAAAAACAATATGAAGCACTTGCTTCGTCTACTGAAAACATCCCATTGAAAGACCGTGCCAGGATTGAAATGAATGGTCTTGCTTATCTGGCCAAGCTAAACGAGACGCAAAGTTACTACAAGGTTAAGAACCTGGAGACGATCAATACAGGCGCCAGTGAATACTCACCAGTATATCTGAACAGTGAATTATATTTTACTTCTTCGCGTGGAGATGGTAAGATTTACGAAGCAGAAGGCAAGCCTTTTACTGATTTATATAAGGTAACTACCAAAGGTGCCAATGTTGATATCAATACGGTGGCAAAATTGCCTTCGGGTATAAATGACGAGGTTCGTAATGAAGGCTGCGTTACGTTTACTCCTGACGGCAAAACGATGGTGTTTGCCAAAGGCAATTCTGAAAAGAAGAAAGGTGGAGGCGCAGATGTAGACCTCTATATTTCGCGCTACAGAAATAATGTATGGACGGAACCTGTTCCGGTCAACATCAATACACAATTCAAAAATGAAAGTGATGCTGACGCCAAGAATTTCAGTTGGGATTCTACTCCTGCTTTTAGCCCCGATGGCAGAACGTTATATTTTGCCTCTAACAGAAAAGGAGGCTATGGCGGCACTGATTTATACTCGGCACAAATGGATTCGCGCGGTCGGTTTACGCGTGTGAGAAATCTTGGCCCCGAGATTAACACACCTGGCGATGAGTTGTTCCCGTATGTTGCGGAAGATGCAAAGCTATATTTCGCATCTGATGGCCATCCGGGTTACGGAGGTCTTGACTTGTTTGTGGTGAAACGTGCTAACGGAAAAACTGTCATCGAAAATCTTGGTCAGCCGATGAATTCCGTTGGCGATGACTTTGGAATTTTTCTTTTTAAACCAGACCGTGGATTCTTTGCTTCTAACCGTGATGGAGGTAAAGGGGATGATGACATTTATACATTTGTAAATGAAGACCCGAACCTGAAAGTTGTCAATTACTACCTCCAGGGTATTACCTACACGGAAGACAAAAATCAGAATCGCCAGATTCTTCCTAACACAAAAGTTAGTCTCCTGGATGCCAAGGGTGATGTGATGCAGGACTATACCACGGGCAACGATGGAAAATTTCTTTTCCGTGTGTATGAAAATGAAGACTACAACCTGGTAGGAGAAAGTGATGGCTACCTGGTAAAACGCCAAACCTACACAATGCGTGGTAAGGGAGTAGACCCAACTACATTAAAGGACTTGATCACAACAATTACAGTGGATACCGTTCTGGTGCTGGACAAGATCGAGATAAACAAAGTCTTTATTCTTGATAACATCTACTATAATTTTAACAAGAGCGATATTCGTCCAGATGCGGCAAAAGAACTGGATAAGCTCGTGCAGTTGCTTATCGATAATCCGGAAATTAAAATTGAATTGGGATCTCACACTGACAGTATCGACACAGAGGATTATAACTTAAGGCTTTCACAAAGACGTGCCGAGTCTGCCGTGAATTACATTGTGCAGCATGGTATTGCTCCCGATCGTATTGTTGCTAAAGGTTACGGTGAATCAAAACCTATTGCACGAAATACAAATCCGGATGGAACCGATAACCCGGTAGGTCGCCAGCGAAACCGTAGAACAGAATTTAAAATCCTGGCTGTAAATGCCATTGCCAAACCGATTGAAGACGAGGAACAGGATGAAGAGGACAAGTATTTTAAAGACAATTAATAATCTTCTCGGTAGCATTTTCTATAAAAAAACTCAACAGGGTGCCGTACGGCATCCTGTTTTATTTTCATTCTTTTATTAAAGGTATTAAAGGACCTAAATGTATCGAAATGAAAAATTATATACTCCTCTTCTGTGCAGCTTCGCTCATAATAGGCTGTTCTTCAAAAAAGGCCGTTGAGAAAAAATTGCATGAACCTGTTGCTGCTTTATTTGATGCTTCTTTAAAACCGTTTTATCATGGTGTTGCATCTGGCGATCCTTTGCAAGACCGCGTGATTTTGTGGACGCGTGTTACACCTGATGATTCGGTTGCTGAGATCTCCGTTCGCTGGGAAATAGCCACCGATGAGAATTTTTCGTCTCTGGTTAAATCCGGCTCGTTGAAAACAAATCAGGCTCGTGACTATACCGTGAAAGTAGATGTCGATGGACTGCAACCCAATCAATATTACTATTATCGCTTTCATGCGCTTGGAGGTACTTCTCCTACGGGTAGAACAAAGACTATTTCTGCAGATGCATTAGACAGCCTCAAGCTGGCGATTGTGAGCTGCAGCAACTGGGAGTTCGGTTACTTCAACGCCTATAATATTATTGCCGATAAAGAGGTTGATGCACTGGTGCACCTGGGCGACTATATCTATGAGTATGCTACCGGTAAATATGGCGACACAACCATTGGAAGAAGACATTTACCTGCCTACGAAATTGTTTCGCTTCAGGATTATAGAACCCGTTATTCGCAATATCACCTGGATGAAGGACTGCGAAAGGCAGAACTGCGCCATCCGTTCATTACCATTTGGGATGATCACGAAGTGGCCAATAATGTATATATCAGTGGAGCGCAAAATCATCAGCCAGAAGAAGGCGATTTCAATCAACGTAAAGCCGCAGCAAAACAAGCGTACTATGAGTGGCTTCCTATTCGCGAAGGTAATAAACATTACCGTTCATTTACGTTCGGAGATCTTGCCGAGCTCATCATGTTAGACGAGCGTCTTGAAGGAAGAACCATGCAAGCGGATAGTGTTACGGCTCCTGATTTTGAGAGTGACACACGCAGCATGTTAGGAACCGAGCAACTACAGTGGTTTGAAAACTCGTTGAAGAACTCAAAGACAACCTGGAAAGTGATTGGCAACCAAGTGCTCTTTTCTGACTTGGACATTACTGGCATGTATAAAAGTGGCATGCCTAAAAATCTCGATGCATGGGATGGTTATCCGGCAGAGAAGAAACGCCTCGAACAATTTATCCTTCAAAATAAGATCAACAATATAGTCTTTGTTTCAGGCGATACGCATGCTTCGTGGGCGATAGAAACCATGATGGATGCCGGGCAAGGAAAAACAAAGAAGCAACAAGCCATCGCTGTGGAATTAGGCACTACAAGTATATCATCGGGAAATGGAAACGAGGGCAATCCGGATGATTCTGTGAAAACGAAAGAGCAAAAGCTGATGAAGCTGAATCCGCATGTGAAGTATGTAAACAACCGCGATCATGGCTATCTGCTGTTAACGCTATATCCGCAACGTGCAAAAGCCGAATGGTTCTATGTACAAACTTTGCGTGCTGTTGACAACAAAGAAACACTGGGAAAACGATATACCATTGATAAAGATAAACACGTTCTGAAGTAAACTATATTTCGTTTATACAGACGATGAAAAGGTTGCAAATTCTGCAACCTTTTTTGTTGGCTATAGCTTGAACGATGGCACGGTGCTTGCGTTAATATATATAAAAAATGTTCTATGAAAACGCTGCTACCTGTGCTGTTGCTGGCCTCCCTGAGTGCCTTTGGTTATGATTCCGGTATTGCGATTCGTACGGAAAATGGAACGAGTATTTTAGTATCGGTTAATGGAAAGTTATACAATAAACAACCAGGCAAGGTTGTTCGTGTGCGAAGTACTCCCGGCTTATTTCACCTCGAAGTAAAAGTTCTTAATCCCTGGAATAAACAATGGTATGTTGTTCGAAAGAGCGTTCATGTTGAGAAGGGATTTGAATTTCAATATAAAGTTGTTTTTGTAAACAAGCTTAAACCTGAGATCGTGGAAGTAAAGAAGTATCCGATCTATTCGAAATACTTCCTTAATCCCAATCTATATAACCGACATCCGGTTACGTAAACATTACTTTCTTGTTTTGATAAGGATAACAACCAGTAGAATGATTGCTACGAGGGTAAAGAAACTACTGTGCCCAAAGAAAAACGGAAAGTGAAAATTCCAGTCAAAAATCCAACCGATCAGGCCTCCAATGGCTCCCAATATACCACCAATAATTCCTCCAATAGCCCCGATGACGCCACCAAAAATTCCTATTATCAAACCGAACAATCCGCCAACAATTCCGATCCAAAACGGAAACGACAGTACCAATAAAACGGCAATCAATGCAGTGGTTGCCGAAGAGTTTGAGCTGCGAGTTTGCATATAATCAACAAGTTTATAGACGCTGATTAATTTACTACAAAAGGCTTACCTATTTATCAAAACACTGAAAGCAGCGTGCAAAGACATGTTTTTTCATTACGGTACCTGTCTTTTGTCGGCTTTCGAACAGCGCTATTTACGAATATGAACAGTGTGAAAAATAGAAAAGGCCAGATTGCTCCGGCCTCTTCACAGTTTAGGTTAAGGTAAAATCTAGCTACTAGAAAGGATACTCTCCTTTTTCAATTATATAGTTGGCAATTTTTCTTCTGGCTTCTTTCAGGTTGTAAGCATCAATTTTGGTAAAGCGTTTCAAGCCCATCAGCATGAGGCGTTGTTCATCTCCTTCTGCAAAAGATGAAATCGCTTCGCGACCTGCTGCAGCTGCTTTGTTAATCGCGTGATGCAGATATACCAGTGCAAGCTCTTTCTGTATCTCTACTGCCTTCTCTCCTTTCTGTTGAATCAGTTTTTCAACGCGGAGTAAAACAGATTCAGCTACATACGCTTCAATGAGTATATCGGCAAGGTTCATGATGATCTCTTGTTCGTCTGAAAGCTTCATCATAAATTTCTGCACGGCCGCTCCTGCAATCATCAAACCTGCTTTCTTCAGATTCGCCAGCGCTTTCTTTTCCTTCACAAAAATTCCTTCCTCTTCGCTGGCACCAAAATCGGGTATTGCCAAAAGTTCTTTCTGCACAGCCATAGCAGGCGACATCAAATCGATGGTGCCCTTCATAGCGCGCTTCAACAACATATCAATTGTAAGAAGGCGGTTGATCTCGTTGGTCCCTTCAAAGATGCGGTTGATTCGGGCATCGCGGTATGCACGATCCATAGGTCCTTCAGCGGAAAATCCCATACCGCCATATACCTGCACGCCTTCATCGGTTACATAGTCCAGCACTTCAGAACCATGAACTTTCAGAATAGCACACTCAATGGCAAATTCTTCAAGCGCTTTCAAACGGGCCTTTGATGAATCCATTCCTCCTGCTATGAATGCATGGTAAGCATCATCTATATTTTGGCTTGCCCGGTAGTGCGCAGATTCTGACGCAAAAATCTTCACAGCCATTTCAGCGAGTTTATATTTAATAGCTCCGAAAGATGAAATAGAAACTCCGAACTGCTTGCGTTCATTAGCATAGCGTGTAGCCTGTGTTGCTGTCTGCTTGCTACCACCCAGTGCTGCTATACCCAATTTAATACGACCGATGTTCAGAATGTTCACAGCAATCTTGAATCCATTCTCACGCTCGCTCAACATGTTCTCTACCGGAACTTTGCAATCATTGAAGAAGATCTGGCGGGTGGATGATCCTTTTATACCCATCTTCTTTTCTTCTTCATTCATGGTAATGCCACCGAAAGATTTCTCAACGATAAAAGCACTGAGGTTTTTATCGTTATCAATTTTTGCGAACACAACATATACATCAGCAAAACCACCGTTGGTGATCCACATCTTCTGGCCGTTGATGATATAGTGCTTACCATCCGGGCTGAGCACAGCTTTTGTTTTGCCACTATTGGCGTCTGATCCTGAATCCGGTTCCGTTAAGCAGTAAGCCGCTTTCCATTCACCTGTAGCGAGCTTGGGTATATATTTCTGTTTTTGTGCATCGTTTCCATAGTAAAGTATAGGAAGTGTACCGATACCGGTATGTGCAGAAAGTGCAACAGCAACGGAGTGACCGGCTCCAATTACTTCTGCTACAAGCATTGTTGTATTAAAGTCCATTCCAAACCCGCCAAGTTCTGCCGGCACCGATGTTCCCAGCAGTCCCAACTCACCTGCTTTATCCAGAATAGAAGGCATGAGTTGCGGATTTTTCATTGAATCAATTTCATCCAGGCGTGGCCATACTTCTTTTGCAAGAAAGTCTTTACACTGCTGCTGGATCATGCGTTGCTCTTCATTGAATTCTTCCGGTATAAAGATTTCATTGGCGGCAGTGTCGCGGATCAAAAATTCACCACCTTTAATAGCTTGTTTGGTTTCTGTTGCCGTGCTCATAGTTTTACATTTTTGCGATGAGATGCATAAAGCAGGTTCGTCAATCTCATCAAGGTTTTTAAATTTACTTTGATTCTAATACAACTTCGGTGCTCCGTTATACTTCTGTAACATGGGTAAGCGGTATAGCAAATGCTAGAGCAATTCATAAATGCCGGCCACGCCTTGTCCTCCTCCCACGCAGGCCGTTACCATGCCGTACTTTTTCTTTCGTCTGCGCAGTTCGCCAAAGAGCTGCACCGACAAGCGGGCACCAGACGATCCCAACGGATGCCCAACGGCAATGGCTCCTCCGTTTACGTTGAGTTTTGTTTTATCTATACCGAGTTCTTTTACTACAGCAAGAGATTGTGCAGCGAATGCTTCGTTCAATTCAAAGAGATCGATATCATCCAGTTTCAAATCTGCCAGCTTTAGTGCTTTTGGTATAGCAGCCACAGGCCCTATACCCATAATGCGCGGGTCAACACCAGCTACGGCGTAACTTACCAGGCGGGCAATCGGTTTTACATTCAATTGCTTCACCATTCGTTCAGACATTACCACCACAAAGGCAGCACCATCTGAAGTTTGTGAAGAGTTACCGGCTGTAACGCTACCACTCGCAGCGAAAACAGGTTTAAGTTTTGAAAGTCCTTCAACGGTTGTATCAGCTCGAATGCCTTCGTCTTTATCGACAATAAACTCTCTTGTTTTCTTTTTCATGTTCTCATCTACATAAACTTCTTTCACAGTGATGGGAACAACTTCCTCTTTAAACTTTCCTTCCTTCCATGCAGCGGCAGCCTTCATGTGCGACTCATATGAAAACTGATCCTGCTCTTCGCGCGATATCTTGAACTGCTTGGCAACTTCCTCTGCAGTAAGACCCATGCTTGTATAATATGTAGGATGATCTTTCGCGATTGTATAATTAAGGGCCGTTTTAAAACCCATTACCGGAACCAGCGACATAGACTCGGTTCCACCTGCTATAATGACATCAGCCTGGCCAGCATGAATGCGCGCACTGGCGATAGCAATGGTTTCTACACCGGAGCCACAGTAGCGATTCACTACCATGCCTGGAGTATCAATACCTAATGCAAGCAGCGATATCATTCTACCCATCTGCATACCTTGCTCTGCTTCAGGCACGGCGTTACCAACGATGAGATCATCGATCATTTTATTTTCAAGACCCGGAACAGATTTTACAAGATGTTTGATTACATCTGCAGCAAGATCATCTGGCCTTGTAAAACGAAATCCACCTTTCTTAGCTTTACCAACACCGGTGCGGAAACCGGCAACTATATATGCATTCATAGTTTTAATATTTTAGTTTCTCAGTGGTTTGCCACCTGTAAGTATCGATTGAATTCTTTCGAGTGTCTTTTTCTCGCCGGTGAGAGAAACAAATGCCTCGCGCTCAAGGTCAAGCAAGTATTGCTCGCTTACCTCCTGTGGTTGCGAAAGATCTCCTCCACACATTACGTTGGCGATCCATCGTGCAATCTTCATATCGTGATCGCTGATGTAGTTACCCATCCGCATACCCTGTATACCGGCCATGAAAAGTGCCATACCGGTTCTTCCCTGCACTTTAACATTTCTCGCAGGTACCGGCATAGTATAGCCAGCCTCTGCCAGTTCAATTACGGCAGCTTTGGCATCGAGTATTTGCCGATCTTTGTTTACGGAAATGCGATCTTTACTACGAAGTATACCCATGTCTCGTGCCTCTTCGGCAGACAGTGCTACTTTAGCAGTGGCTATATTCATAAACGCATTTTGCAACGCATTCAGTTCTACATCGCCTTCTTCAATGGCATCGCTTACGCGTTTGGTAAGTTCTTTCGTTCCACCTCCACCGGGAATCAATCCAACACCAACTTCCACAAGGCCGATATACGTTTCCGCAGCAGCTTGTGCAAGATCTGAATGCAGCGTCATTTCACAACCTCCTCCCAACGTTCTTCCCTGCGGTGCTACTACAACCGGAACAGAAGAGTAGCGAATGCGCATTACTGAATTCTGAAACTGACGAACCATAAAGTCGATCTCGTCATACTCTTGTTCTATTGCAAACATGAAAACCAAACCGAGATTTGCACCCAAAGAAAAATCTGCACCCTGATGTCCTATCACAAGACCACGGTAATCTTTTTCCGCGAGGTCTATCGCTTTGTTCAAACCTTCTATTACAGAGCTTCCCAATGTATAGCTTTTGCTATGCCATGAGAAGTTGATTACACCATCACCGAGATCAGTAACTTTCGACTCTGCATTTTTCCAGATAATATTATTGCTGAGGTTTTCGAGGATGATAAATTCTTCTTTGCCAGGTATATTTTTATACGACCTGGAAGGTATATCATAGTACTGACGCTTACCGCCTTCAACCTTATAGAACGATTTGTTACCAGAGGTAGCCATGTCGTATACCCATTGCGCAGGTTTATAACCTGCTGCTTCCATTCCCTGAATGGCTTTCTCCACGCCAACTGCATCCCAGGTTTCAAAAGGACCAAGTTCCCATCCGAAACCTGCACATACGGCATCATCTATTTTATAGAGCTCGTCTGCAATTTCAGGTATGCGATTGCTGGCATATTGAAAGAGTCCATAAAAAGCATCGCGATAAAAATCTCCCGCCTTGTCTTTTCCTGCAAGCAACACTTTAAAGCGATCTTTCAGATTATCGATCGTTTTAGTGGTTTCAAGTGTGGCAAATTTTGCTTTGGCTTTTGTTTTATATTCAAGTGTTTTCAGATCGAGTGTCAGGATTTCGGTTTCTCCTTTCGCATTCTTTGATTTTTTATAGAAACCCTGACCGGTTTTATCGCCTAGCCATTTATTTTTTTCCAGCTGATTTACTACCTCAGGCAACCTGAACATCTCACGGCCTTCATCATTCGGAAGTGCAGCGTATAAGTTGTTCGCTACTTTTACCAGTGTATCCAACCCTACAAGATCAGATGTGCGGAACGTTGCAGATTTTGGCCTGCCAATTACCGGACCTGTAAGTTTATCAATTTCATCAACGTTGAGGTCGAATTTGCGCATGGCATCAATCACTTTCAATAAGCCCCATACACCTACACGGTTACCGATAAAGGCTGGAGTATCTTTACAGAGCACGGTTGTTTTTCCAAGATACAGATCGCCATAGTGCATCAGGAATTTAACTACTTCCGGATCGGTATGTGGTGTTGGAATGATTTCGAGTAATTTGAGATAGCGGGGAGGATTAAAGAAGTGCGTACCCGCAAAATTCTTTTTAAAGTCATCGCTTCTTCCTTCGGCCATCAGATGTATGGGTATACCCGATGTGTTGGAAGTAACGAGCGTGCCCGGCTTGCGGAATTTTTCTACCTGCTCATATACTTTCTTTTTTATATCCAGGTTTTCTACAACCACCTCGATAATCCAGTCGTAGTCCTTGATCCTGGCCATATCGTCATCGAAGTTGCCGAGTGTAATGCGCGAGATAAATTTCCTGCTATATATAGGACCGGGACTAGACTTGATCGAGCGATCGAATGAACTCTGAACGATGCGATTCTTTACAGCTTTACTTTCCACTGTAAGACCTTTAACTTTCTCTTCATCATTCAGCTCTTTCGGAGCAATATCAAGAAGCATTACCTGGCAGCCAATGTTGGCAAAATGGCAAGCGATGGCTGAACCCATTACGCCGGAACCTAAAACAGCAACTTTGCGAATAGAACGTTTCATACTATATATTTTGATGAATTCATGCAGCGATGTCACAACTGCACGAAGTTAATTCTCTACTTTTTCGTAAATATTATTTAGTTCGATAATCTGGTTAATGTTTTGAAGCACTTCAAAAAATACTGCCAGTTTGCTTTCGTCTATTTGTTGACGCACTACATTGTTAAATTGAAGTACGGTTTGGCGAGAAACCTCTTTTTTCTTTTTACCGAGGGGCGTGAGAAAAATTCTAACGGAACGCCTATCGGTCGGATCAGGCTCTCTATAGATAAGCTTCTTCTCTTCCATCGTTTTGAGCATGCGCGTAAGGCTTCGTGCTTCAAGTCCCATTAGAGGAGCTATTTTGGTTGCTGCCGTTCCTTCTTCAGAATGAATGTTCAGTAAAACAAATCCGATGGAAGTTGTAATATCATACTTGCCCGCCTGTTGGTTATACATGCGGGCAATAGCATGCCATGCTGTTTTTATATGATGATCTACAGTTTCTTCCCTTCGCATACGTTTGAATGAGGGAGAGCGAAGGTAGAAATTTTTTATTATGCATGCAGAGTATTTTGGGATTTTTTTTGAATCTGCATGGTCTTCGTATTTTAAAGTACACATCAAATCCCGCTATATGGAATTTAAAGAGCTCTTTGGAAATTATGCACAGGTCGGTAGAGTAAAGGCCATTTTAATCCGGCCAGCACGGTTGGAGGCTGTGTTGTTTGTAAAAGAAGTAATGGCTGTGCAAAATAAAGGGTTGACGGGCGATCGATATAAAACTTCGGGCGGCTCCAGGCAGGTAACGCTCATTCAGTTGGAACATTTAAAAGCAGTTGGTTCATTCCTCGGCAGAGGCGCTGTTGATCCGGCCCTTACGCGAAGAAATATCGTGGTTGAAGGAATCAATCTTCTTTCACTCAAAAACAAGCAATTCAAGATTGGGGAAGCAATTTTTGAATATTCCGGAGAATGCCATCCTTGCTCGAGAATGGAAGAAAATCTGGGTACAGGAGGTTATAATGCTATGCGAGGCCATGGAGGCATTACAGCAAAAGTTATTCTGAGTGGTTTGATAAAAGAAGGAGACAATATCTTCCCTTCGATTATTTAATGAGATCAGTGAATAAGTACCTTTTAAGAGAATTCTGTTTATTATTTCCCGATTTTCTGATTTTCAAGCCATTTCAAGGGCTTATTACCTACCTATGGAAATTCATATCGTTAGAGCATAGCCTGCTAACAAATTTCAAATTGTTGATTTAAAGCGCACACCAGCTCAGATTCTTATTCATCAGAAACAAAATAATCTTCATTCCAAAACCGCATTCCGGTATTGTTAGAATGATGTTTTTACCAATGCTTGTGATATTTTCGCGACTTTCGAGTTGTACAGAAAAATTCCGGGTATATTTGAATGGGTAAATCTCGACTGTCTTATGAAACGGTTTTATATCTTTATTTGCTTGCTTTGTGCGACATCAACTACTCTTTTTGCTCAGTTGTCCGGTACAGTTACTGTGGGTACTTCCGGCACCTACCCTGATCTTACCAGCAGTAGTGGGCTTTTCAATGCCATTAATACACAAGGGCTTAATGGAAACCTGATCGTCAGTATTGTATCTGACATCACGGAGCCAGGCACTATTAGTCTAAATCAACGTACTGAATTTGGCGGTCCGTTTCTGATGACGATTCGTCCGAGCACGAATGTTATGCGAACCATCACGGGTGCTATCGGAGGCGGTTCTGCGTTAATCCGCTTTACAGGTGCGGACCGCGTTATTATTGACGGCCGTGATCCTTCCAACAGCACTTTCGATTATACCAATCGCTATCTCACGTTTTCAAATACGTACGTAAATGCTACCCCGGCGGGTGAAGGGATCGTATTCAGTTTTACCGGTGGCGCTATCGACAACTCCCTCCGCTCTATTATTATTGAAGGAAGTGATTACAATGTAAACCGTGGAGTAGTGTACTTCGGCGGGGGTGGAATTACCGGAAATAATAACATTGTAATTGAATACTGTGATATTAAAAACTCCAATAATCGCCCTGCAAACGGACTTTTTTCTTCCGGTTCATCATTGGCTATTCCCAATCAAAATAACATTATTCGCTATAACCATATCTATAATTTCTTTAATACATCGGGTACTGGCTCTGGTCGTGGAATTTTATTGAGCACAAATAATGACAATTGGACTATCGAAAATAATTCCATCTATCAAACCACCGCCATTAGCAGTACATCAAACAGAGACATATACGGTATACACGTTACCAGTGCAGGAACATTCTACATCAACAATAACTACATTGGTGGCGATAGTCCTTTAGCTGCAGTAAGCAGTGCTGCATGGACTTCCACAAATTCATCAAATTATTTTCGTACGCGTCTTCTTTGGATAGAACCGAGTGCAGGTACCGTTACAGCCGAAGTGACAGGAAATACCATTGCAAACATTTCAACTTCAAACACTTCCTCTTCTGCCGATATTTTACTGGCTGGCATTTATGCCAACAACTGCAGCTGCACAATTGAGGATAACTTTATCGGTTCAAAATCCGATGGCACAGGAAGTATAACGGTGACGGATGCAAATGTTGGGGGCACTGTTTCAGGAATCATGGCGGCCGGAACGCAGAGTGTAAGCATTAGCAGAAATACAATTCAGAATTTTTCGGTTTTAAGTTCAGCGTCTACGCCATCAACCTCAGCTTTATTCAGAGGCATAAATATTGACGTATCCAGCAGTACATATTCAACAGTTCTGAAAAATGTAATTGTAAAAAATTCCGTAACCAGTAAACCTACTACCGTTCAGAATATATTTTCCGGCATCAATTGCGGAACGTCTGGCGTAAAAGCCAACATTACTAAAAATGAGATTGGTTCGTTAACCGATAACAGCCTTGCCAACACAGTAACGCTCAATGCATGCACTACCTGTCCTACATTTTATGAGATCAATGGTATAAATGTTAACCCGAGCAATAATGCCAGCATCGTAGATAAAAACAAGATCGGTTACTTATCGGTGGCTGGTGCTACCACAGTTGAACATACACTCAATGGCATCAGCGCAGGTGCTGATGTAGCAACGATTCAGCGCAACACGATTGGTAACCTGACGAGCACTTCCGATCACACTACGATAGCTGGAATTTCTGTGGGAAGCTCTACAACAAATATCGGTGTCATAAATAATATGATCACTCTGGGCAATGGTGTGTCTAATGACGTGGCGATTTATGGAATTTATAATAACGCAACGAATAGTTCAACACTTTCTGTTCTGGCCAACTCAATCGTGATTACAGGAACAGGCAGCGGTGGAAATTCTGATAACACATTCGGTCTCTATCGCAAATCAACAACACCGGTAAATCTTAGCACAAACATCTTCTTTAACAATCGAACCGGTGGCGGAAGTCATTACGCGATCGGAACAAATAGTTCTGGCAATTTCACCCTGACTTCGTCAGACTATAATTTGTTGTATTCGGGAAATACCACAACAACCGGATTAATAGCTTCGACCAGCTATGATTTTGCAAACTGGCAAACGCAAGCTGACGCCAATTCCAAATTCTCTGACCTGGGTACTGTAGCCTCTGCCCCCAATGGAAAGTTTGTTTCCATCAGCGAAGGTGATCTTCGCATACCAGAAGATGGTTCTGCTGTTGTTGATAATAACATTGTTGATCAGGGTGCTTCTGTAGTTACAGAAGATATTGATGGTGCACAACGATTGAACATTCCAGATATAGGTGCCAGTGAAGTGTTGATCACCTGGTTGGGCGGAACTTCAGGAAATGAAACAGATTGGTTTACGGCAAGCAATTGGTCAGGGTCGGTTATACCTTCCTGCGGTGTGCGCGACCGGATTAAAATCAGGAATACAACGTTTCAACCGGTAATTTCTTCGGCCGTTACGGTTAAGGAATTAGTAATCATTGAAGATGCTTCAGTAACACTAACGGGCGGCGCTAGCATTGATCAATGCTCCGATGGTATATCTCCTTACGGTATTGTGGTGAACGGAACGCTCACTGTATCCGGCAGTCAGGCCATAACGCTCATTGGTAATTTTACACAAAACAATACGTTTGTGCCGGGCACAGGAACACTGACTTTTAACGGAACAGGCGCACAGGAATTATCGGGCGATGATACGTACAACGTTTACAATCTCGTGATCGATGGTGGTTCGGCAAAAACGGTATCGCAGAATGTCGTAGTAGATAACCTTATGACGTTCACAAGTGGTATCGTTAACACAACAAGTTCAGGTCATATTATTTTCGGTACTTCCGGCTCGCATAGTGGTGCCAATGATGCTTCTCACATTTCCGGCCCGGCGGGAAAACAAACCAATTCAATTTCAAGCTTTACTTTCCCGGTAGGAAAAGACGGAGTACTTCGCCCGCTTTCCATAACGGCATCGAATACTCCGCTAACAACATTTACGGCTGAATATTTTCCGGTGAGTGCCGAAGGTACATACGGCTCTACGCAAGATGGAACGCTTCAAACCATCAGCAACGAAGAGTATTGGATATTGAGCCGATCCGGAATAACCGATGCCACTGTAACGCTTACTTGGAACGCCAAAAGTGGAGTTTCTGCCAATGCCGGAAGTCCCGGGCGGGCCGATTTGCGGGTAATTCGGTGGGACGGATCGCGCTGGGTAAATCACAGCGGAAATTCGATTACCGGTACACAGAGTGCTGGTTCAGTTACCAGCGATCTGATCACTGCGTTCAGTCCTTTTACATTGGGATCAGAAGATCCTGCCAACCCGCTTCCTGTTAATTTGAAAAGTTTCAAGGCGTATGCAATTGGTGGCCGCATAAAACTTGTATGGACTACAACTACTGAAAGCGAAAATGATTACTTCACCATCGAAAATTCTAAAAACGGAGAAATTTTTCAAGGCATTATAAAAATGCCAGGCAACGGAACAACAACTACAGAGCACACATACATAGCATGGGATAACAATCCGTACAACGGCCTTTCATATTACCGACTCCGCCAGACCGACTGGGACGGAATTTCGAAAACGTATAAACCTGTAACGGTAGAAATTGATGGCGCCTTTTCGGAGCCTGAACTATTCTTATCATCGAATCCTGTGCAGGAAAACGATTTTTCTGTATTGCTCCGATCATTCGGCGAGCAAGCCGCTGTTCAGGTAACGATCATCGATATGTCGGGATACCAGTTAACATCGAAAAATATTCTGGCTGATGAGACCGGAAGTGCTGAAGTTCCTTTCAGCAATAACTTCCCAAATGGTGTGTACATCGTAAAAGCAAGCAACGGTATCAGGTCTGCGGCGCAGAAAATAGTCTTGGCCCGATAAATTTTTATCAGGCGTATTCGCTTTCCATTTTTGCAAGCTGCTGTCGCAGATGCTTTATCTCATCCTGCAGCTCCTGGCGTTGGCGCTCCATGGCTTCATGCGTTGCCTGGAGCTCCTCTGCATTTTGGCGCATTTCTTCTTCCTGCTGTCGAAGGGTGTTGGCCTGCTCACGCGATTCCATTAACATCTTTTCGGTTATCAGCACAGCTTGTTTGTTAAAAAGTATAGCCGCAATGTGCTCAGCCGTTTTTTCTATGAATTCAATTTTATATTGTTCGAAGTTTTCGAATGACGCCATCTCGATGACACCCATTATTTCGTCACGAACTTTTAACGGAACCATTACTACAGAACGCGGTGTGGCTTCTCCTAGACCTGAAGTGATTTTTATATAATCGCGTGGCAACTCTTTGAGATGTATTGTGGATTGCTCCATGACACATTGACCCATGAGACCTTCGCGGATTCCGATGCGGTGCATTTCAAATTTTTTCTTTCCATACGCGTAGGTGGCAATGCGTTCCAGGTAATTTTCACCCTGGTCTTCCTGTGCAATGTAGAGCGCACCTTGGTTTGCACCTACGTATGCTACCAAGTGTTTTAAAATTTTGTCGCCAAGCACTTCTACGGCTTCGGATTCGTTTTTAAGAATGTCGTTGAATTGTGCCGAGCCCTGGTTTATCCAGTTAATGCGATATTGCCGATCATCTGCTTCCTTTAATTTTCGCTGCATGCTAATAATAGATTGTGCAAGCACATCATTGCTGAAGCGTTTGTCATAGACAGCCGTCAGATCGCCTGTACCCATCCGTTCTGCAAAATCGGTGGCTATTTTAAGCCGGTCTATAAATTGGTTGAAAGCTTCCTTGGTTTGACCAATTTCCTCCGAGGTGCGAACGGCAAGTTTCTTCGGGAAAAATCCATTTGCCAGTGCCTGCATGGCTGTTCGTATTTCCTTTATCGATTTTGTGAGAAGGTTGGCGTAGACAATAGCCAGTACTAACCCGGTAATGATCTGGCCAAAGAAGACTATAAACAAAGTAATCTGCGTTCTAAGAATCTGTAGGCCGTTTTTTTCTTTAACAGCCGTGCGAAATATTTCAATCTGGGGTTTAACACGCGCAAAATTCTGGAGAATCTTTCCTTTAATTCCCTCTTGCTGTGTTAATCCTATTTTCGATTCAATTTCTACAACACTGTTAAACTGCGCCTTATACTCATCGATATTTTTTAAAAGATCTGCGGGAGCTCGCTGAAGCTGAAGTTCTGTTACAAACTCATCAAGACGGGCATTAAATTCCTTTTGATACTTGAGGTCCCTTCTCAGGAAGAAATCCTTTTCATGTCTTCGCAGGGTTAACATCGCCACTTTGTTGAACGGATACGATGAGTTTTCCACTATATGGATAGCTTTTCGCAAAGAGCCCTCCAGGCCAAAATCTTTAAAGCCCCGTGCTTTTAACAATGCTACAAGTGCCGAAAATTCTGTTTGAATACTATCGAGCGATGCAGTCAGCATTCGCGTAAGCTGCAGTGTGTTCTCTCCTTCCATCAACTTCGAACCGCTGATGGACTCGATAATGGCCTTTGAGTCGTGTATGCTGCTATTGAATTTATCGATAGAGGCATCATGCTGGTTTTCCAGGAATGTTTTCGATTTATAGCCTTCGTAAATAAATTCTTTTGTAGCCAGATCAATGCTTTCGAGGTGAAGTTTAAGGATATCAACCTGTTCATTTACGTCTTTATAGGCAATAATCCTGTTAATGGAAATGATCGACAACGCGATTAACACAACCGACATCAGTAAAATAGAACCAAATGCCACCAATAGCTTCGCACGTATGCGCAAGCTCAGCACAATTTTTTTCAAGTTCATAAACTTTGGTAAATAGGTTGAGGGGCCCAGTACAAAGAAAAATTGCCTGACCCGGAAGACAGCACGAAAACTGTTAAGCTTTTATTAATTCGGCTAACATCAGCGCATTTTGCAAAAAGATAGGGTTTTGTTTAAAGCTGCGGCTGTTCTGTAAAATCGCCCCGAAGAGTGCGATATCGCTTTCGTGCTTCAGCTGCATACACGCTGCCCGGGTATTTATTCAGGAACTCGCGATAGATTTCCATAGCTTTCTCCTTGTTCCTGAGCTGGCGCTCATAAATTTCACCCTGAAGAAAGAACGCATCGTCTGCCAGAATATCTTGGGGAAACTCTGTTTGTATTTTTTGAAGAAGGGCGAGCGAGTTTTCAAACTCTCCCCGTTTCATGCGGATATTGGCTTCGAGCCAGTAGACATCATCTAAAATCGATTGGTTCGTGAGTGGCTTACCAGTAGATGAATAGCCTTGCTTTAACTTTTCGAGCCGTTGCAGGGCCTCATCAGTTTTATTTTGATACAACAAAAGCTCTACAGAAGCATATTCCTTCAACGCCTCGCCCACGGAATCGAACGCAATGTTTTCTTTGATGCGCATGCTCAGATCAAGTGCATCATTGGCAATCTCGCGTGTTGTAGCCTCTTTCAAAATATCCAGGTGTTCCTGGGCAAGTCTGAAATCGCCTTTATAGTAAAAGAGCTTTGCATTTTTAAGTTTTGCCTCATACCCTACGGGATTTTCTTTTTGTGTTTTTTCGACCTGCGAATACAACAATGTTGATTCCCATGGTTCTCCTTTCAGAAGATAGATATCGCCAAGATCAAGTTTCGCCTTGGAGCGCAAATACGTTGATGTGCGCGGGTTTGCAATCAGCTTATTGAGAATAATAATGGCAGAATCTTTCTGGTCGAGATAATTGGCAAAAAGTGAAGCCTCGCTTCGGGCCGCTTCCAGCGCATTGGCGTTATCAGGATATTGCTTTATAAACTTCTTGTAATCGCTTACAAGCGTTTTTACCGAGTCTGTACTTACCGGATAGGTTTTTCGGAGTCGGGCCTCTCGTGTACGGATAAGCCCCAACGTTGCCATCAGGTAGTTTGGGGTCTTGTTGTACTCGCGAATGATGTAGCGATAAATTTTAGCTGCGTTGTCGTAATCCTCATTGTCTAGTGCTACACGGGCCACTTCCATGCTTTTTTCACCATCGTGCTTGTAGCGTTTGTCGTATGCGCGGGCCTGAACAAATGACGCATAGAAATTTTTTTGCTGCATCGTTACCCATATCAACAAATCGGAGTAAACTTCCACATCTGGAAATTCCTGTACGCGATCGTATAAAAGTTTTTCGAGGCTTGCCAGCTCTTCCGGCTCTGTGAGCAAAGCCTGCATCACGTTCTTCACATATTGAATGTTGGCAGAGGTTTGCGTTACATAGTTCAGGTATTCCTGCACCATTTTATCCTGGTTGCCTTTCAGGCGATAAAGCATGGCCAGATCAAGACTAAAGAGATTCGGATTATTTAAAAAATTTCGGCTTTCCGTTAATGCAAGAATGCCGTAGTCGATGAGTGAACGCGATGAGAAAAATTCTGCCATCATTTTAATGCGTTGCACATTCATTTTATTTTCAGCAATAAGGTCGCGGAAGTAGTGATCAGCTTTTTGCAAATCGCCCGACCGCATATATATCAGGCCCATATCCAGTTTATACTGAATGTTGTCTGGCTCTCTTTTCGATAATTTTTTTAGATAACTCTGTGCTTCATCATATGTGCCCAGATCGAGCAGCGTATTGATGTAGTTGTTATAAATAAAAGAGTTGTTCACATCTTGTTTGGAAAGCTCGCGATAGAGCTCGGCTGCTTTTTTTTTGTCGCCGCGAAGCAGGTATTCATTGGCAAGTTGTATTTCCGATTGGTTTTGAGCAAAGAGAGAACTCCCGTGAAGAAGCACGATTAGGAAGAGCGCAATTCCACGTGTATTATTAATATGTATTATATTATATATATAGTATTTATAATTAGTCATGTCGAAATGTGGATAATTCTCGTTCCCGCCTCTCTGTTGAATGAATGTAGAATTAAATTACGTTTTAAAAATCTCTTTATCAAATGGTTAAGAAGTTATAAACATACTTGAGAGGTGTGGATGACGGAGGTGTGGATAGAAGTTGATGTTAGTGTGTGTTGGTAAGTATGGGTATGTCCACAAGACTGTTTATAACTCTGTAACGTCACCGTTTTGTTAATAGTTTGTCATCGTTTTTCAACATGTATTAACAAGTTATGGATATGTTATCAACAGAGGACCTACCTCCCAATTTGCTTTTAAATTGATGAATGGATTTCCTTTTTCATTTCTGTAGAAGCGTATAGGTTCTGGCTCTTCTTTTTTGTAAAAATTGCCGGGTGTCCACTTGCCATCATTATTAATGTCAATGATGAGTCGTATCTGGTATTCACCAGGAGAAAGATCTTCGAAGGCGGGTTTTTGATTATTGCTGGATGACTGAACGATCTTGAATGATTTGTCTAGAAGTTGGACGATGTAATTTGGTTGGTTGGTTTTTATTTCGGTGAAGATGATTCCCGTTTCTTCAAGTGCTAGTGGCTTTAATTGTTCGCTAGATTGTTTGGTGCTGTCCAGTTCTATACTCACGAAGGCCCCCTTGCCGAAGTATAACTCATTATTAATATTTTTTTTCGCTTGACTTTTAATGTCAGGTGTTGCTTTGGGTTTTGCTTGTTGAGCTTTTTGCTCTTTACTCTGTTCAGGTTTGACGAATATCTTTTTGTCAAAGGCCTTATGAATGGTTAGAATATTATGAAGGCTGTCCCACTGGAAGTTTTCACGTGAAAATGTGATGGTGTTTAATGTATCTACTCTGTACAGGATACTGTCGTAACGAATGTCCAGGAGAGGCTTGTTAAAGAGTATTCTTCCATGTATTGTGCCTTTGTTGATTATCACTCTAAAACCGTCGGACTTGGAATTGAATGCTTCCGGTTTAACCTGACGTTCACTAAATTTAACATAGAGAGTAGTGTCGATAGTATTTGCTATACTGTCTAATCCATGGAGCTTTACTGCCACACTATCTTTTGTATTGAAAGTGTTGTAGACTTTTATGTTCGCAGGATCGTCTCCAAACGATGAAATGATTATTTCTCCAGGTGCTGTGAGCTTGTATCGGGTAAGGCTCTTGGATAGTTTGATGTTGTAATAGGTATTATACGGTCTGGAGTTGGTGAGCTTCAGCGTTCGTGAATCAAGTTTTATGAGTGGGATTGAAGTTCCTTTTAAGTTCTTTGTGAGGTATATACTATCGGAGAGGAATCCATACAGTTCGGATTTACTGTCGGCTACAAGATTTCTGTTCTTGTCATCTATGGCATAAATTTTATAATACCCCGGTTTAAGGTTTTCTAAGGTATAATTTCCTTTTTGATCACTCTTGGTGAAGTAGACTGGTTTGTGTTTAAAGATGTTGAAGGTATCAGATTGATATAATGCAATTGTGATGTCTTTAAGTTCCTTGTTAGTGACCGGATCTACCGCACGACCAGCAATAACAAGTGAGTCGATATAGGTGCCTGTGCTAACGGCAATTTTCAGGTTCACGGCAGAATTTTTCTCTGTAATATCTTGAACAGCATCGCGAAAGTTGAATGAGTATGTTGTACTGTCCTTCAGTTTCTTCTTAAGTGAAACAATAACTCTGTTTTTCTTGGCGGTAGCATCATATTCTTTATCAATGTCGGGTGTGATGATAATTTGTTCTTTGGGATTGTTAACTGCTATCGCCTCATCAAATAGGAGCTCAAGTTTATTATCACGAAAGTTTGTCTGGCCTTTAGGAGGAATCGCCTTTATCAGGTGTGGTGGTATGGTATCTTTAGGACCTCCGGTCGGAGCTGTCTGTCTTGCACAGCTAAGAAGAAATAAGGGATATAGGAACCAGTGCAGATTTTTTTTAAAGGTCATCTTTTCACAATATAAATCAGGCTTGAATATTCTCCCGTTCTGGCTGCTTGCCAGTTAGATCTTGTTCCGTTAATAAACGCAACTATCATTCCGAATATGGTTGATTTTTTTCTTTTATACTTTTCGCTAAGCAATGATATATAGTAAGCATCAAGTTTCATGGGAATAACCTTTGTTACCGTTAGTCCATTCTTATTCAGAAGCTTGTCCATGTTTTCACGTGAAAAATGCCAGAGGTGTCGGGGAACATCGTAGCCTGCCCAATATTCTTTATAATGTCGGCCGTCCCAGCTTGTGTGGTTTGGTACAGCAATGAACAGAGTACCCGTTGATGATAGCTTTGATTTCAATTGCTGAAGTATGCAATCGAGATCAGGGATGTGTTCCAGAACATGCCAGAGTGTTATCGCGTTGAATTTATCTTCTTCTATTTCATTAATTGATTGATATACAGATAGTTGATTATTTTTTTGACAAAAAGATCGGGCATTTTCTGATGGTTCAACACCGGATGCTGCCCATCCCTGGCTGGTGCAATATTGAAGAAAAGCTCCAGTGCCGGAACCATAATCAAGTATGCGTTTTCTCGAGCCCTCACTGTTTTTTGCTAATAGATTGATTTTCCAGCGCAAAGTAAATTTGCGTGCAAGAAGATATAAGTGATCGATGATGCTGGTTGCTTTATTGCTATGGGATATATAATCATCGGACAGATAATAGCTACCGATAACTTCGTCTGTCGGTCTTGGTGATGTTAATGTGAAATTGCATGTGCTACATTTATGGAGACTGAACTTTTCATGCGATACAGTGTAGTCTATACATTGAAGAAAGGGCCTAAGTAAATTGTTTCCGCAAATTGGGCATGAAGTAATACTTGTCATTTTCCTAAATAGATGGTAAGAACTGAAATGTCTGATGGTGAAACTCCGCTTATGCGTGTGGCTTGGCCAAGTGTTTCTGGTTTGATCCTCTTTAGCTTTTCCCTGGCTTCAAGTGAGAGGGCTTTTACACGGTCGTAATCAAAATCTGATTTTATTTTGAAATCTTCCAGGTTTCCGATCTTCTCGGCAAGTTTTTGTTCCCTGTCAATGTAGCTCTCGTACTTAATGGTGATTTCGGCTTGCTCCTGTACTTCATCCGTGTATTTATTCATCAGGTCCTTTATTTCCGGGGTTAATGATTTTGTCTCCGGTATTCCCAATTGAGGCCGCTTTAAAAGATGAGCCACCGAGACTTTCTCTTGTATACCCGAGGTATTGAGATTTTCTAATTCCCGGTTTATTGCATCAGGACTTACTCTTAATTTTTTTAATTCCTGAAGCAGGGTATCAACCTGACTTTTCTTTCTTAACACGGCTTGGTATCGATCTTCGCTTGCCAGACCAATTTTATATCCTAATTCAGTTAATCGCAGGTCTGCATTGTCTTGTCGTAACAGAATGCGGTATTCGGCTCGGGAAGTAAACATTCTATAAGGCTCTTGTGTGCCTTTGCTTACCAGGTCGTCAATCAATACGCCTATGTATGCTTCTGATCTTTTCAGAATGAACGCGTCTTTTTTATGGGCTTTATTGTGGGCGTTTATGCCGGCTATTAATCCTTGACATGCTGCTTCTTCATATCCGGTTGTTCCGTTTATCTGGCCTGCAAAAAACAAGTTTGGAATTTGCTGCGTTTCAAGACTGAGATTTAATTGAGTGGGGGGAAAGAAATCATATTCTATGGCATAGCCTGGTCTGAACATTTTGGCATGCTCAAATCCTGGAATCTTGGTGAGAGCTTTATACTGAACATCTTCAGGCAGAGATGTAGAAAAACCATTTACATATATTTCAACCGTACTCCATCCTTCTGGTTCTACGAATATCTGATGACGTTCACGTTCGGCGAATCGGTTTATCTTATCTTCTATCGATGGGCAATATCTAGGGCCAAGACCTTTAATACGACCTTGAAACATGGGGGATTTTTCGAATCCCTTTTTTAATTCATCATGCACCACATCGTTTGTGTAGGTGATCCAACAGCTTGCTTGTTTAGCGAGAGGTTTTGTATCGGTGTATGAGAACTTACCAGGGTTTTCATCTCCTGGCTGTTCTTCCATCTTCGAATAGTCTAAACTTCTACCATCTATTCTGGGTGGGGTTCCGGTTTTCATTCTCCCTGCTTCAAAACCCAGGCTTACGAGTTGTTCTGTTAATCCAGTAGCTGCATTTTCTGCTGTTCTGCCACCTCCAAAGTTCTTTTCCCCTATATGAATCTTACCATTCAGGAAAGTTCCATTGGTAAGGACTACAGTTTTTGATTTTATCTCGATTCCAAGGTTTGTCTTCACTCCTACGGCTCTGCCATCCTTCACTAGGATTTCTTTCACCATTTCCTGCCAAAAGTCGATGTTTGAAGTTTGCTCCAAAGCCAAGCGCCATTCTTCTGAGAAGCGCATACGGTCGTTTTGAGTTCTTGGACTCCACATAGCAGGACCTTTTGATCTATTCAGCATTCTGAATTGAATCATAGACTTATCGGATATAATCCCTGATAATCCTCCTAATGCATCAATCTCCCTAACAATTTGCCCTTTGGCCACGCCACCCATTGCCGGATTACAGGACATCTGGGCAATGGTATTCATGTTCATTGTTATTAGGAGAACCTTTGAACCCATTGAAGCGGCAGCATGTGCGGCCTCACATCCAGCGTGGCCAGCCCCTACTACTATAACATCATACTCTGAGAATATCATAAAAGCTTAGTATTTCATTGTTGTTTCACGTGGAACAAAAAGTTGCCCACAAAAATCTTCCACATTTCCACATTTGTGTTTCACGTGGAACAGTAATCCCTTGTTTTGGAGAGAGCTATATGTGTTTCACGTGGAACCTATCGCAAAGATAGATAGGAGTCTTCTTTTCTACGCATAGTGTTTTGTTTCTGAGGGGTCTTGTCGGAATAGCCTATTAAATGAAGAACGCCATGAATTATTACCCTGTGGAGCTCTTCATCAAAGGGTCTGTCGAATTTGAGGGCGTTTTCCTCTATGCGGTGTATGCTAATAAAGATGTCGCCTTCTATCATGTCTTTTTCCTCACTAGAGTCGAAGGTGACGATATCTGTGTAAGTCTTATGCCTGAGATATTGGATGTTTATCTCCCGGAGGTATTCATCTGAGCAGAATATGAAATTCAGGTTTCCGGGGTTTTTCTTTTCAGCCTTGATTGCAGCTTTTACCCAACGGCCTGTTTTAATGGGATGAGGTAACCTGAACTTGATGTCTTCGGTAAAGAAACGTACCTGAGCCATTTAGGAATTCATATAAAAGCTAAGTTCAACAACGCGACCGTCTTCTTTAAAGTCAACCTCATCGGAAAGGTGCTTCATGAGGAAAATACCACGGCCACCTGGCTTTTCAAGGTTCTCCGGTGCTGTAGGGTCTGGAAGATTGTCATAGTTAAATCCTTTGCCCTCATCTTTCACTGTGAACTTGATCATGCTGTCTTCCAACGAAAGGCTCAAGTGCACATTCTTTGATTTATCACTGGCATTGCCATGTTTAATGGCATTGTTCACGGCTTCTGTTACAGCAATCATAATGTTTCCGTAGATGTCATCGTCCAGGTGGAAACGTTCCTTTGCATTGTCAATAAAGCTTTCAATCATTCTAATGTTTTCCATCAACGATGGAACCTGGATGCTGATCGTGTTCATGTGCCGTGTTGTCCTTGTTATTGGTTGTTCATTCTTTTAAAATACTCGCTTACTTCTTTCTTATAGTAAGGGTAAAGCTTTGGTGGAACTGTTTTCAGCAATTCTACTTCTTTTTCCTTTAGACGCAAATATTCCTCAAATGCCTTTGGTATTTCTTTGTCATAGTCTTTGGCCGTTTCCCCTTTTCGCTCTTCATCCATGTCTTGCTCGCGCATTGACTTCTCTGTTTCCAGCATTCTGGTTAAAATATCCTGTTGGCGTTTAATGAGCTGATCAGTCAGTTGCTTGTTCACCAAATCCATTTCAGTCTGCTCCATTTTAGCTGGAAGATCCCCACCAGGGGTTTTTCCATCCTCTTTCATCTTCTCCTGCATTTCCTGAAGCGCTTTTCTGATTCGTTCCTGCTCGGCAGCCATTTCCGCCAACTCTTCGGAGAGTTGGCGCCCTGATTTGCCGCTTCCCTTTAAATCCTGAATCTTTTGATTCAATTGCTGTTGCATTTGACTCAGGCTAGGCTTCTGTCCTTTCTGCTTGGATTTGCCCATGGAAGGCTGCGCATTGGCCATCATCTGCATCATCATATCAAAATGGTCGTCCAGCATTAGTGCCAGATTATTGATAGAAGTCATGCTGGCCTGCATTTCACTGGAGGCTTGCGGCCTTCTTCTCTCCTTGTTTGCCTCTATAACTCTATCCAGGTGGTCATTCAATTCGCCAACTTCTTTGGTAACAATGGAACCCATAAACGGATCACGCTTTCCAAGTGCCAGTAAGCTATCTTCCAATACCCGGGCATCATCCTTTAATTTCAATTGTTGCTGGGCAAGTCCATTAAAGCGAGGATCGCTTTGGTTTAGTTCAGAAAAATTCTTCATTAAAGCTTCCTGGTCGAAAGAGAGTTTTACCAGTCCGTGAATGATCTGGCGAAGACTTTCGATATTCTCCATGTTCATTTCCATTTCCATAGAGCTTTGGGCGCCTTCCATCTGTTGCTGCATTTTCTGCATTTGCTTGATGGCTTTCTGCTGAGGGGCTTTTGATTTAGAGGGTTGGTTCTGCTGAAGCATTTCCTTGCTTTGCTGTTGTTGTTCTTGGGCCTCGTTTGCATCTTCTTTAGAAGGAAGCTCATCTTTTTTATCCAGTTCCCCGCCCATCTTTTTAAGATCTTCTATCTTCTCAGACGTTTGCTTTAACTCTTCATTCAACTTTTCCTGCTCTTTCGCTAACTCCTGCCCTTCTTCATTGTTCTTATCGCCAGCCTTGTCTTTATTCTCTTCCTTATCAGATTTATCAGATTGTTGCGGTTTGTTTCCTTTATCAGATTTGTTCTTTTCCAGCTCCTCGGTTTTTTCCAACAACGACTGCTGGTCTTTTACTTGCTCTTTAATGTCTTCAATAGCCTGATCCAGTTTGTAATCGTATTGAAGCTGTTTAAAGAGCTCGAGAGTTCGTTCGAGCTCTTTTTCCAGGTTATTGGTGTTCTGGTTGAGCTTATCCAGTATTTTTTGAATCTGCGTAATATCTGTGTTCTCCTTTAAAAGCTTCTGAAGTTCTTCGAAGAGTTTTTTCGTTTCCTCATCCAGCAATTCATTCATCAGCTTTTGAATCTGTTGTGCTTTCTCCCGTATTCTCTCGTCTTGTTCTGTGAAGGCCTCTTTCTTTTGTTCCAAAAGCTTATTTTCCTCCTTTGCCTGTTCCAGCATATTCTCGAGGCTTTGCTTTTGCTGAATAATGTCTTCCAGCATCTTCTTGTCCTGCCAATCAAGGCTCTGCTTGCCTTTTAGTTTCTGATGTGCCTGTTCAATCTGGTTTTGCAGTTTGTTAGCCTTGGACTCACTTTGATTTATCTTCTGCTGGGTTTGTGACTGCGATTGATTGATCTCTGTTACCAGGTTATCTTTCGAAGGAATCAAAAATGTATAGTAGCCAGTTTTGGTAGATTTTCTTCCGTTTACACCATCGTTATCCCATACCTGTAGGTAGTATTCAAGTTGTTCACCGGGGTTTAGATCAAGTGAATCGACAGACCAATTGTAGAAGAAACTCTGTTGAAGCTGATTTTTGGCAACGGGTATATTTATCGATTTAGAGAGTATCTCTTTCTGGTTTTCGTTTCTAATGCGGTAATGAAGCGTGAGCTGTGTAATACCATAATCATCACCCAATGATCCGCCCAGAATTATGCGCTGATAGAGTACTGAGTCCTTAAAGTTATTGACGGCTATTTGAGGAAACTGATCTTTAACTACATCAACCCGGTAAGATATTTTTTCTTTGTTTTTGCTTTTATCATTCGCAAGCACGATTTCGTATTGATCGGGGTTCCGAAACTCTTTTTTAAACGTAAATAAATGATTATCAGATGATTGTAAATTATTAGGAGCATTTTCAGAAGAAAACAAAATTGCAGCCTGTTCGGCATTTACGGCTGAAATATTCCATTGGACTTTGGTGCCTTCCGGAATTTCAAGATTTCCTGAATTAACCAGCTTTTCAGCCGGGCGCTGCAGATAACGCGGATATTCAAGTGCAATGGTAAACTGCGTAAGCTCAGGCCGGTTTATGAGTGACACGTGAAACATTTCAGAAAAGAATCCTGCGGCTTCGATCTGAAAATCAAAGGCCTGTTGCACTTTTTCAAAATTATAAGTGAATTCTCCGTTTCCTTTGTTGTCTAATTTCAAACGCTGATTTCCAGATACCAGGTAAGCATCTTCAGGAACAGCTGCACCATTAAGTTGAAGGCTTATTGTCAAATCTTCATTGTAAAACGCAGTAAGCGATTTTTCACTTACCAAAAATTTAAACGGAGCCTGTGGAGAGTATTGCTGCGTAAAGTTTACGATTCGCTGTGTGCTCAGTGTAAGTATGCTGCTGTTGAAAAGAATGATGGCAAAAATTGCAATGAAGGGAATGGCGAGATACCGGAGGTGTTTTCTGTTTTCGCGAATATCGATGAAGCTATCGAACTGCAGGGGGGCGAAATCTTGGGACTTTTGTTCGATGCTCGCATAGGTTAGTGCGGAGCCAGTTTTGGAAGAATCGAGTTGAATGAGGTTTAGAAGTTTGTCGCTAACGGAAGGCAGATGTTTACCAATGATCTTTGCACTCTGCTCTTCGTTTAAACCTCTTCGGGCTATCCACCACCCTAGTGGCTCTTTCAAAAATCGGTAGGTGCAGAAAACAGCAACCGCTATAAATGTGAAGAAGATGAGAAATCGAGCCCACGGGCTTAGCCACAAATTATACTCAATGAGCGCAGCGATAAGAAAGTAAGTCGCCAGGATTGATAGCGACAGAATGATGCCCTTCACGAAAATGTTGAGATAATATTTTCGCTTGAAGGATTTTATTTTTTCACGAACCTGCTCTACGCCCGCCCCCATAATATGTATATTTAGTTATAGTCAAAAACGCAACAACCTGATTTAAAGTTGATCAAGTTCTAAGATAGCGGCTTGCCATCTTCAAAACAAAGCGTTGACGGGTAAACGGATTGTGGCTATTCGCCTTGCTTGGGTATCGACCAATCATATTCTTTCTCGAAATACTCGATCACGTGCATCTTCAAAAGTTTCTCTTGTTCAAGGAGGTCGAAGTGTGGTAATTTTTTTAACAATTTCCAGTGGGGCCAACCTTCTTTGTCGAGTCCTTCCAACTCGTAATAACCAGAGTAACTAAGCACTTTACATATCCCGATGTGCATCAGGTCTTGCTTCTCTTCTTTGCTGAATACTTTTTTCCCTCTGCCAAGTTCCTGAACACCGATGAGGAATAATACACCGTTCAAATCTTTGGGTTTCTTGCCAACCATTCTTTCAATTTCGGCAAGAAGAGCAGCCCATGCTCGATCAAGTTCAAGATCGCGCTTAAACATTTTGAAGTTCCTCCCAATACTCAAAAGCCCTGCGCAAGTGCGGAATAACAATAGTACCTCCAACAAGCGTTGCAACTCCCATTGCTTCGTGTACCTCATCGGTTGTGAATCCGACTTCTTTGCACTTTCCCAAGTGATACCGCACGCAGTCGTCACAGCGTAGAACGAGCGAACATGTGAGCCCGATAAGTTCTTTGGATTTTACATCCAGGTGTCCTTCCGCATAAGCATTGGTATCAAGATTAAATATTCGTTTGATGATCAGGCTATCGGATGCCATGATCTTGTCATTCATTTTGCTTCTATAGGCATTAAAATCTTCTACGAGTCCCATAACTTTTTCTTTCTTTTATCTACTTTTAGAAAATCAGTTACCGGCAAATATATTTCTAAAATGGCTAATTCTCTGATCGCAGAAATCTTCTCTGATTTTGTATCGCTGTTCTTTCCATCTTATTGTATTGCCTGCTCCGACTCGCTGGCAAAAGGTGAAAATCTGGTTTGCACGAAATGTATGTTGGAGATTCCCCAAACCAATTACCATCGCGATGTTGAAAATCCACTTTACACCAGGTTATCAAATCGTTTTAAACTCGGCAGAGCCACGGCTCTTTTTAAATTCTCCAAGACCAGTCGTATTCAACACCTGTTGCATGCGCTGAAGTATAAAAACCAGCCCGATGTAGGCATCATGTTGGGTAATGTTTTAGGTCAAAGACTAAGTGACGTTTCAGATTGGAATCAGTCGGATCTCATTATTCCTGTTCCGCTTCATCCTTCGCGAAAGCGAAAAAGAGGATATAATCAAAGTGCCAAGTTTGCCGAAGGTCTTTCCCGAAAATTAGGCATTCCGTTTTCAGATGATGTGCTCATCAAAAAAATCAGCACAGAGACGCAAACCAAAAAGAATAAGCTTAATCGCTGGCAAAATGTGGACGAAGTTTTTCACGTGAAAAATCCTCTTGCGGTTAAGAACAAGAGGATTTTACTGGTGGATGATGTAATTACAACTGGTGCTACGATAGAAGCTTGCGCACAGGCATTGCTTCGTTATGGATGTTGTGAAGTAAATGTGGCGAGTATCGCTGAAGCCTAATCGTTTTTCAAATTATCAACCGGATTAGCGAATGCTGCGCGAACAGTTTGTGAGCCGATGGTGATACCACCCAGAAGAATGAGAATCAACACGCCCAATGCTATAACATTAAAATTCAATTCTGTTCGGTAGGCAATCTGCTCCAGCCACATGTTGTTAATCAACCAGGCAATGGGAACAGCTAATACAATGGCAAAAATTAACAACATGAAGAAACCTTTTGAAAGTAACACAACAAGGGCCCGATCGCTGGAACCAAGAATTTTACGAATGGAAATTTCTTTCATTCGCGTTTCGGTTAAATACGTAGCCATTCCCAATAGTCCGAGGCAAGAGATAACAATAGCCATGAAAGCGATAATGCCAATGATGCTCACAAAATCACTGAACACAGTTTTATAAAATGAGCGCACTTCCTCATCAAAATCTTTATAGTCAACTTTCAGTGTTGGATTGATCCTGGCCCACGCCGCCTCGATATTTTTTACAGCTTCATCGTGCGGGCCGGTATATTTTACCTGCACCATTTTGAATTGCTCCGGATCATAACGCAATGCCATCGCTTCCAGTTTGCTCACCATCATCTGGTGGTTATAATTCTTGATTACACCAATAATTTCGTAACGGGATGAATCTTCCTGCAGATATAGAATTTCTCCGACGGCATCGTGAGGAGAAGTAAACTGAAATTCTTTTACGGCTTCTTCATTCAGGAGAATAGATTTTTTATTGTGCTCAACGTTTTGTGAATCGAAATTTTTTCCTGCTACCAATTGTATGTCCATGTTTGCCAGGTAATCTTCATCAACAAAAAAGTAATCCAGCAATTTGCTGTCTTTTTCCTGTAGTTCTCTTTTGAAGCCATCGCCATACGTAACTCCTATGGCAGGCATGTGTGACGCTCCGGCTACATTTTCAATATTGCTGTATGTGTTGAGTTGCGTTTTGAGTGAAGCATACGATGTGTTGCTCAGTCGCACGTTGATCTTGCGCTCCATCGAAAAACCATGATCGGCCCGAACGAAAAGTTGTAACTGGTTATACAACAACAACACTGAAATAATGAAGATGAGAGAAAGGGTAAACTGAATCACCAGCAAAGATTTTCGCAACGCCAGTCGAGAGAAGAGCTTCATACCCGAAATATTCTTTAACACTTTGGCCGGCTGAAACTTTGAAAGAATTACTGCCGGAAAGAAACCTGCAAGCATACCGATTACTACACTGAACAATGCAAATATACCATACACATACACGTTGCCCTCCAGGTCCCACTTCAGTGCTTTGGCAAATTGCAGGTTGAGCATGAAAGGTTTTACCGCGAGCAGAAAAAGAAGGGAGAGTGCCAACGCGAAGAGTGAAATGATGACAGCTTCTGAAATAAACTGAAAGAAAATCTGGTAGCGAAAAGCACCATTTACTTTTCGCACACCAATCTCTCGGGCACGGGTCAATGCACGTGCAACGGAGAGATTTGTGTAATTAAAACACGAAGTAATCATGATAATTAGCGCGAGCCCACCAAAAAAATATACAAAGAGCATGGGCATAAAAGGCCCGATCGGATTATTGATGAACGGCCCGGGCGTTATGCTTGAAAGGTTTTGCAGATAGAAAATATAGCCGCGCGGTTGCTTGTCACCTGGTTGTGTTGCCTGCTGTTGTTTTTTTGCAATGGTGCTCAGCTTGCTTTCCACTTCATCAGCTGTGTGTCCAGGCTCCAGCAAAAGATATACCCAACCGGCTGTAAAATTATCCCAACCTGAATCGGCGCTGTTAAAGGTGCTGTCTGCTTCCAGACTTTTGATGGTCGAATAAGATGCAAGACCTTCAAACACAATGTGCGATTTCCGGCCGTTGTCTTTCAGCACACCGGTAACTTTATAGTCGCCCAGTTTGCCAACCTTGATAACTTCACCCAGTGGATTGTCTTGTCTGAATAATTTCTTTGCAGCATTTTTTGTGAGCACAACAGAATATGGATCGCGCAAGGCAGTTTTTGCATCACCCAGTTCTAATTCATATTCGAAAACATCAAGCGCTTCCGGGTCAACAAAGAATCCCGATAAAGGTATATTTATATCTCGCCCTGGTTCTATATCCAGCCACATATTGCCGAAACCTCTGCGGATTCTCACAGCTTTTGATATTCCTGTATATTCTTCCTGGAGAATGGAGGCGAGTGGTTGTGGTGCAGTAGACATATCATTACCCGACATGGAGCCATCAGGATTAAGATAGCGTGTGATGATTCGGTATACGCGATCACGTTTTGTATTGTACCGATCGTACATCATCTGGTCGGCAACCAGCATCATAATGCCGAGGCAGATAGACATGCCGATGGCAAGACCGAAAATGTTAATGAAAGAAAAAAACTTATGCCGGCGCAGATTGCGCAAGGCAACCTGTATATAATTTCTAAGCATGGTATAGGGGTTTGGGAGAAAAAGAAATGAGGGTTTTATAAAGAAGATCAACTAACGAACAGAGATCACTTAATCTCACGTTTTACCAGGAAGTAGTAGATCAGGAAACCAGCTGAAAGCGCAACGGCAAACATTCCGTAGGGTAGAGTAGAATCCGGGCTCACTTCCAGATAGTCCATAGCGATAAGTGCTATACCTCCGAACAATGCGATGAGGCCCCACTTAAGAGAAGAAAATTTATTCTCTGCCGTGTGCGCTTTGAATATTGATTGACTCTCTTCATTAACATACCCCTTGTCAATCATTTTCTTTTTAAGGATGTAATCGGTAAGCACCTTGGTAAAGAAATATATACTGGTACCAAAACTTCCGATGATGGCGATAGGCATAAGAACGTGCTCCATATTATTCTATATTTTGTTTGTTTCTGTTTGGAGCGTGAGACACAGTCCCTCATCGAAATGTTGCAGAGCCTGTTTCCTTTTTTCAAGCAAATTCTTTGGCTTGAAAATTTTATTACTTTCCTGCAACATCTTCTTTGCCGGCATTGTCTAACGGACCAATGATAAATGATCGGGCGCTCATCTCTAAAACTATACAGGGAGATATGCAGGCCTTCACGCTGTTGATCAAACAGCATGAAAGGCTCGTTGCCCACATGGTTGGCCGCCTGGTGAAAAATGATGAAGAGCGGGAAGAGCTTTGCCAGGATGTATTTTTGAAAGTCTACGAAAAACTTGGCGAATTTAATTTTCAATCCAGGCTCTCCACATGGATAGCAACCATTGCTTATCGCCACGCCATCAATCACCTGCGTAAGCGCAAGATCAAGTTAGACGATATTCCTGATGAAGAACGATTTTCATCATTCTTTATTGAAGATGAAAACCCAGAGTCACTGCTGGAAGAAAAAGACATGGACCATTTTGTTTTGAAGTTGGTTGATCAACTGCCTGCCAGTTATAAAACTGTGCTTACGTTATATCATCTGGAAGGCATGAGCTATGAGGAAATTGGAGAAGTAACTTCAATGCCAGAGGGCACCGTAAAGAACTATCTTTTTAGGGCACGCATGCTCCTGAAAGAAAAAGTAAAGAAGTATATTGCTAAAGAAGAATTGCTATGAGCGAAGACGATAAAAAACTTCAGGAAAAAATAGAAGCTGGATTTGTTTCTTCCGAACCGGATGATAAAGTTTACCAGCAGGTGTTCAACGCTCTTCAAAAAAAGCCGGAATATTCTTTGCCAAAGAACTTTGCTTTATCTGTTGTTAAAAAGATCGAGCTGCAACAAAGTCGTTCTTTAAAACGCGAGCACTTTTGGTTGGTAGCAGGTATTGTTGTGCTCTTTATTGTTATGATCGTCACTTCCGCTTTTGCCGGCTTTGTACCCACAGCAGGATTCCTATCGGCGATAGCAAACTATAAAGGTGTATTTCTTTTTGGTGGTCTTTTTATACTCTTGCTGAACTGGATCGACCGGAAATTTATCCGCACAAAACATACTGCATTATAATTTTTCAATGCTCGATTTGACCGAGTATGCAGGCTGGCGCGCATAAAGTTACCCGTTAAAAGACATGATCTTGACGCGGGTAATGAAGAACAGGCTTTTTCATGGCTGGGCAAACCGATTGAATCAGGTATCGGATGAATTTCTGACAGCGACTTATCTCAGAGTCTGCTGTAAAGAAAATCATTGCTGATAATCTCGGATTCACGTTTTTGAACGTTGTGTGCTGAATTCAAACAAGCTCCGTCAGTTTACCAGTTTAATTTCTTTCTCTGCCCGGGTCTGAAACTTTTTCATGACAGGCTTGTGATCCGGCCTGCAATCGTTTCGCTTTTGTGATCGCTTGCTATATTTTTGCCGCACAAATTAAAAATTCTGCTATGAGCTATCGCATTGAAAAAGACACCATGGGAGAGGTGCAGGTTCCTGCCGATAAATACTGGGGAGCCCAAACCGAACGTTCACGAAACAATTTTAAGATTGGCCCGGAAGCGAGTATGCCGAAGGAAATTATATACGCCTTCGCCTATTTGAAAAAAGCTGCTGCCATGGCAAACCAGGAACTTGGTGTTCTTACAGCAGAAAAGAAAGATTTGATCGCAAAAGTGTGTGATGAGATTCTCGCCGGAAAACTGGATAACGAATTTCCACTGGTGATCTGGCAAACCGGTTCAGGCACACAAAGCAATATGAACGTAAACGAGGTAATAGCTTACCGAGCACACGTGTTGCAAGGGGGCAAACTTACCGATGAAAAAAAAGTGCTGCACCCGAACGATGATGTGAATAAATCACAATCGTCAAACGATACATTCCCTACTGCCATGCACATTGCAGCCTACAAGCAGGTAGTGGATATTACGTTGCCGGGCATGACGAAGCTGCGCAATACATTGGCTAGAAAATCTGAAACCTATAAAAATATTGTTAAGACGGGTCGTACGCACTTTATGGATGCTACGCCACTTACACTCGGTCAGGAATTTTCAGGATACGTTCAGCAGATTGATAACAGTGTCCGCGCAATCAAGAATGCGTTGGAAGTTGTACGCGAATTGGCGCTTGGGGGTACTGCTGTAGGCACGGGTCTGAACACGCCCAAAGGCTATGATGTGCTGGTTGCTAAAAAGATAGCAGAACTTACCGGTCTTCCATTCGTTACAGCACCCAATAAATTTGAAGCACTCGCGGCACACGATGCAATGGTAGAATTGTCGGGAGCATTAAAGCGAGCAGCCGTATCGTTTATGAAAATCGCGAACGATATCCGTATGTTAAGTTCTGGTCCTCGCTCCGGTATTGGTGAAATCATTATTCCGGATAACGAACCAGGTTCATCTATCATGCCGGGCAAGGTAAACCCCACGCAACCTGAGGCCTTAACCATGGTATGTGCTCAGGTTATCGGAAATGACGTAGCGGTATCGGTAGGTGGTTCTATGGGACATTTCGAGCTCAACGTTTTCAAACCTGTTATTGCTTCCAACGTATTGCAATCGGCCAGACTGATTGGCGATGCGTGTGTGTCATTCAATGATAAGTGTGCGGAAGGCATAGAGCCGAATGAGCCGATCATTAAACAGCACCTCGAAAACTCTTTGATGCTGGTAACATCACTCAATACCCACATTGGCTATGAAAATGCAGCGAAGATTGCCAAGAAGGCTCATAAGGAAAACAAGACCTTGCGCGAAGCTGCGGTTGAGTTGGGATTACTCACATCAGAGCAATTTGACCAATGGGTAAGACCTGAAAAAATGGTGGGAAGCCTTTGATAAATAGGCCTTTCTGAAAAAGATTATAAATTTATTTGTACTTTTAATGGGATTTAAACCAATAAGCCATGAAATATAGACTTACTTTATTTTTTTGTCTGGCTTTCATTTTTTCATCTTCACTAGTTTTCGGACAACTTTCAAAACAGGAAAAGAAGGAATGGAAGAAAAAAGCCAAAGAATTTTCCAAGAGTCCGGAATCACTTAAGCAATTAACAGAAGAAAAACAGGCGGCAGAATCGCAGGTGTCTTCCCTGAATCAAAAAGTAACACAGATGCAAGGGCAGATCAGCGAGAAAGATACAAAGCTCGCACAACTTGAAGATGAACTTACACAGGCAAAAGGCCAGCTTACCGCTACCAAAGCAGAACTTGCGCAACTGAAAGAAACTCCGGTTATAAACCCGATGGACTTCTCGAAAGGCATTGTGTTTAAAGTTCAGATTGGTGCATTCAAGAATAAAGATCTCGCAAAGTATTTTGATAACAATCCGAACTTTGGTGGCGAAGTAAAAGAAGGTGAACCTCAGAAAGTAACAATCGGAATTTTCCGCGACTACTGGGAAGCCGATACATTCAAAAAATACATGCGCGAAATGGGTGTGAAAGATGCCTGGATTGTTCCGTACAAAGATGGACAGCGCGTAGAGATCAAAGATGTGCTGGAAGGCGTAGTGAATGAAAAGCCTGCGGAAAGCTCTAAGTAAAAATCATTTACGGATTAAATAAAAAAGCAGTGGTAAAGCACTGCTTTTTTCGTTTCTTACAAGTCAGTCCAAAAACAGTAGATAGTCCTTAAACAACCTGCGCTGCTTATTTTTGTGGAAATGACCCGCTCTAAAACTCTTATACTGATATTATTCCTTTTACCCGTTACACTTCTGGCACAAATTCGTGTGGGAACGCTGGTGATTAAAAAGAATGAAGTATATGATATAGGGCAGTCTGATATTCTTGTGGCAGATACGCTCATCATGCTCGACTCATCTCGCCTGGTGCTGAACAAATTGAAACGCGAAAATTATCTCAGGGTACAAACGGCCATTTTTGGAAACCACTGTGTGATTGACGGACGGGGTATTGATGGTAAGCCAGGGAGAGATGGCAAACCAGGACTAAGTCCTTCTGTGCCTTGCAGCTCCGGACAACCGGGAACAAATGGAGGTCGTGGGCTGGATGGTGCTCCGGGCATCAACCTTTTTCTGTATCTTGAAAGAATAACACTGAACGGAACGCTGATCATCGATCTTCGGGGCGGTGAAGGTGGCAAAGGTGGAAATGGTGGAAACGGTGGAGGCGGCAGCCCCGGCACTGTTCATTGCTTGGGTGGCGATGGCGCCAATGGCGGCAATGCTGGCCCTGGTGGCAACGGTGCGAACGGAGGAACATTAACGCTGAATGGCGCAATTGCCTCCTGGATGAAGGACATGATCGGCAAAAAACAGATCGTGGTAAGAATTACCGGAGGCTATGCAGGTTCTCCCGGGAGAGCCGGATATCGCGGACCTGCCGGATTGGGGCCTGCCCGCAAAAATGGAAAGGATGGTTTACCCGGAACCGAAAGTGCCAGTGGCAAATCTGGTAATCAGGGCACTATAAACTTCGAATCAAACTAGCAAGATGTATAAACGATGGATTCAAAAAGAAATACCCTCATCCCAGGAAGTAGATCAACTTTCACAAGCAATTAATGTTAACCGCTGTCTCACTTCCATTTTACTGCAGCGTGGCATAACGGATTTTAAGAACGCAAAAGATTTTTTCCGCCCCTCACTGGAGCATCTTCACGATCCTTTTTTGATGAAGGATATGGAGAAGGCCATAAACCGGCTCAAGCAGGCCATTGATTCAGAAGAGAAAATACTCATCTATGGCGATTACGATGTAGACGGAACCACGGCTGTATCATTGGTTTTTAGCTATATCTATAATTTTTATAGCAACTGCGAGGTATATATACCCGACCGTTATGCCGAAGGCTACGGTGTTTCTCTGGCCGGTATAGAGTGGGCCGAGCAAAATGGATATACCCTTATTATTGCTCTCGATTGTGGTATAAAATCTTCGGAGCTCATTGATGTAGCGCATCACAAGGGCATTGATTTTATTATTTGCGATCACCACTTGCCGGACGATAATATTCCCCATGCAGTAGCTGTGTTGGACCCGAAGAGAAAAGATTGTACATATCCTTATAAAGAATTAAGTGGCTGCGGTATAGGTTTTAAACTTGTCCAGGCCTACGCGCAAAGGTTTCGTGACGAACAGGAGTTATACCAATACCTCGATCTTGTTGCGGTAAGTATAGCTTCAGACATTGTTCCGATCACTGGGGAAAATCGTACGCTTGCCTATTTTGGTTTACGCAAGCTTAATGATGATCCGTCACCAGGGCTAAAAGCCTTAAAGGAAATAGCAACCATTAAAAACGATCTGGATATTTCCGGGGTTGTATTTACTCTGGGGCCGCGCATCAATGCCGCCGGAAGAGTAGCTCATGCACGAGCGGCAGTTGAATTACTTATTGCCAAGACAGAACAGGAGGCGAATGACTTGGCTGAGAAGGTGAATGTAAAGAACGATCTTCGTAAGCAATTCGATTCAGATATAACCGAAGAGGCCATTGCCATGATCGAAAATGATGCGGCATTGCGCTCGGCTAAATCAACGGTATTGTTTAAGAACACGTGGCATAAAGGAGTAATTGGCATAGTTGCTGCTCGGTGTGTAGAGAAATATTACAGACCCACCGTGATCTTGACAGAGTCTAACAATAAAATTACAGGTTCCGCCAGAAGCGTGAATGGCTTTGATCTTTATAGCGCCATTTTAGAATGTAGCGATCTGCTCGAGAAATTTGGAGGGCACAAGTACGCTGCCGGGTTAACACTCGATATTCAAAACCTCGAATCCTTTCAGAGGAGATTTGAAGAAGTAGTTTCTTCAACTATAACAGAAGAAATGCTCACACCCGTTATCGAAATTGATATGCCGCTGCACTTTAACAGCATTACACCAAAATTTTTAAATGTATTAAAACAGATGGCTCCTTTTGGTCCGGAAAATCCGCGGCCGGTTTTTGAGGCCAGCAATATTTATGTTTTCAATTCGCTGTCGTCTTTTAAAGACAAGCACGTTCGTTTTCTGGCTGCGCAGGAAGGCAGCGATAGTGTATTTCAGGCGGTGGGATTTGATCTGGCCGAACACTATGACAGACTATCGAGGCGCGATCTTTTCCGGATGACTTTTACGGTGGAGGAGAATACATTTAATGGGACAACGTCCATTCAATTAAGAATTAAAGACATTAAATTTCACTGACATGGTTTTGCGTGCAGAGAATCTCGTGAAGAAATATAAAACCCGCACCGTTGTAAACAACGTTTCTGTGCAGGTTGCTCAGGGAGAAATTGTAGGTTTGCTAGGTCCCAATGGTGCTGGTAAAACAACCTCTTTCTATATGATTGTGGGTTTGATAAAACCGAACGAGGGAAAAATTTTCCTCGATGATCAGGAGATCACACCATTACCCATGTATCAAAGAGCACGTATAGGTTTAGGATACCTGGCGCAGGAAGCTTCAGTTTTCAGAAAGCTTACCGTAGAAGAGAACATCATGTCAGTGTTGGAGATGCGCGGGTTCTCGGCACAGCAGCGAAAAGAAAAAGTAGATGAGCTGATCGAAGAATTTAGTCTGCACAAAGTACGCAAGAACATGGGTATGTCTCTTTCCGGAGGCGAGCGAAGAAGAACAGAGATTGCTCGTGCCCTCGCTGTTGATCCTAAATTTGTGTTACTCGATGAACCCTTTGCTGGTGTAGATCCAATAGCCGTGGAAGAGATCCAAACTATTGTTGCCAAGCTGAAGAATAAAAATATAGGTATACTCATTACCGATCACAACGTTGATGAAACACTATCCATTACCGATCGCGCTTACCTTATGGTGGATGGAAAATTATTTAAATCAGGCACAGCCCAGGAACTGGCAAGCGACCCGCAAGTACGCAAAGTATACCTTGGGCAAAACTTCGAGTTGCGTAGAGCAAAAGTTACCATACAGAATGAGGATCAGTGGGCAGATCCATCCGAAGGCCTTTAATCTCTCCTTTTTGTAAATCTTTATCTGCAAGCTAAAAATCAATGTTTGTGGATGATAACCAGCGTGTAATCGATAGCCATTTAATCTTTTTGTCTGCTTAATACACCCAAGACAAATCCCCCGGTTTTATTATTTTTGATTTTGCTACACACATGTAAATGGGACTGATCAATTCCATATTGACCTGGGTCATGAAGAAGCGCATTCATCAGATTGAGCTCTTCATGAAATATCCGCATGAAGTGCAGGATGAGATTTTCAGAAAACTCATTCAAACTGCACGCTATACGGAGTTTGGCGAACAGTATGATTTTGCCAGCATTCAGAGCTACGAGCAGTTTCGGGAACGCGTACCTATCCACACATACGAGGATCTGTTCCCTTCCATTGAACGCCTCATGCGTGGAGAGCAGAATATCTTGTGGCCAACCGAAATAAAATGGTTTTCAAAATCTTCAGGAACCACAAATGCGCGCAGCAAATTTATACCAGTATCGCAAGAAGCTTTGGAAGATTGTCATTTTAAAGGCGGTAAAGATCTTATATCGATCTATGTTAATAATTTTCCCAATACAACTTTGTTTGATGGGAAAGGCTTGGCCGTGGGCGGGAGTCACCAAATAAACGATTTTGATCCGAGTGCTACATCTTACTATGGTGATGTGTCTGCAGTGATTATGCAGAACCTTCCGCAATGGGCGCAATTCATTCGCACGCCTAGTCTTGAAACAGCGTTGATGGGAAACTGGGAAGAGAAGATTGAAAAAATGGCGCGCGAAACTGCGCGCGATAATGTTACCAACATTGCCGGTGTGCCCACGTGGACCCTACTGCTTATTCAACGCGTGGTAGAACTGGAAGGAAAGAACAATATACTGGAAGTGTGGCCAAACCTCGAAGCGTTTTTCCATGGTGCTGTTTCGTTTACTCCCTATCGTGCGTTGTTCAAGACACTGATTCCTTTCGACCGTATGAATTACTGGGAGATATATAATGCCAGCGAAGGATTTTTCGGTATACAGGATCAGCGTGGTTCGGAAGAAATGTTACTCATGCTCGACTATGGAATTTTTTACGAGTTTATTCCGGTTGGCGAACTCGATAAGGAAAACCCGCGAGCCTTACAGTTGAGTGAAGTAGAATTGAATACCAATTACGCGATGGTAATTTCTACCAATGCCGGCTTATGGCGCTATAATATTGGCGACACGGTAAAATTTACTTCGCTTTCTCCTTATCGTATAAAAATTTCAGGTCGCACAAAACATTTCATCAATGCATTTGGCGAAGAGCTTATTGTAGAGAATGCCGAAACAGCGATAGCAAAAGCATGCGAGCAAACCGGAGCCATTATCGAGAACTTTACAGCGGGCCCTATATATTTGGATCACGGTAAAAAAGGCGGACATGAGTGGATTGTGGAGTTCAAAAAAAAACCTTCAAGTCTGGAACACTTTACCAAAATACTTGATAAAGTTTTGCGAGAGATAAATTCCGACTATGATGCAAAACGCGCACACGATCTGGCCTTGATCGAACCACGCATTCATAGTGTTGACGAAGGAACGTTCTATAACTGGATGAAAAGTCGAGGGAAACTGGGTGGGCAGAATAAAGTTCCTCGTCTCTCAAACACACGCGAGTATGTGGATGATATACTAAAAATGATGGCCGAAGCCTGATCTAAAAATTACCGGTATATACTACGCTCTGTTATGAATGAAATATATACCGGTATGTCTCTATTACTTGATCGTAAAAGTACCTTCACTTAAAATCTTCATCGGAACATCGGTGTCAGACGGCAACATCCCTCCTGCCAGCAACGTCATGGTTCCATTAATCTCCGATACCAATTGAATTTCTGAAGGCCAGCCGCTTTTTGTATCTACAGTTCCTTTCGTCATTTGATGGCCGTTGAAATTTACCTTGGCCTTTAAACCATTGATGGTAATTACTTTTTCCTTGTCGGTAGTTACTACGATGCCATCACTGTTTATGGTTGCAATAGAACCTTCGAGCTTTTCAAATTTCCAGGTATTGTTGATCTGGGTTGGGAAGTTCAAAGCAGTGCCTACTGAATTTTTCCAGGTATCGCCAACCTTCACTTTAGCTGCCGAATACTGAATGAGCGATGATTCTATACTAGCTTTGATAGACTGCTCGCTGAGCGCTTGTTGAAGAGATTGCTTTGCCTGTTCGGCAGCAGCAGCTTCAAGACCAAGTTCTGAAATGCCGGAATAAAGTTTATCAGTACCTTCTACTTTCTCGATTACACCTTGCTTGTTCATAAAGATATAAAAGGGCTTCTGCGTCATGCTCTTCATCATTTTGTTTTGAAGATTTTCCGCATCGCCATCGCTATCCATCGCTACATCTCCCATGGGTGCCGGCATCTTCATAAACATTTTTACTTTGGAGTAAGTAGTTTCAATCTTTGCACCGGTAGCTGTAAGTTCAACAACCTTCATTTGCATAGAAGCATCTGTGGCTGCGGTAATAACCATTTCACCAACGCCTGGCACAGTTTGAGTAATAGTTTGCTTGGATGTTTGAGACCAGTTGTGCAAATCGCCAACTTTAAAAATATATTCCAGTTTTACTTCTTTCGGAGGTAAGGCGAAAGAACAAAGAATAATCAGTAGAGAGGAGAACCGTAAAGCTTTCATGCAGATTGTTGGGTTGTTATAGGTTTAAGAAAGTAAAGAATGCAAAAATAGCGTTAATCTCGTTTTATACTTTTCAACCAGGAGGCTATGCTCCATCGGGTAGTTTCCTGCACAATCGTGCCACTTTCGGCAGCACGATTTACTCGCTCTACAGTATAGAATGCACTGGGCAGTATCTCCTTCAGCTTGAACAGCAGCTCATCTAAATGTTCGCGCTCCAGCACCGTGAAAACAAGATTCTCGTGTCCATCGGGTCCTTCTGCTTTTACTTGTGTATAGCGAAAATTCCTGGCCGATAGAAAGGCAAGAAGATGATAAACTTCCTTTCGTGTAATGATACGCACAATTACTTTTCCGTAGGCAATACGTTCTTCGATCATCATGCCGACCAGAATGCCGGTGGCAAATCCTGCCGGATAGGCCACATAACAAATCCAGTTATCCAGGTGCTCGAATATTTGCCGGATCGCCATCAGCCAGATAAATGATTCAAAGAAGCCTAAGATCGTAGCTGTCATTTTCCGGCCACCCAATACATAAATAATGCGAATGGTATTAATGGAAACATCTGCAATACGAGCCAGAAAGATAAGAAAGGGAAGAATTATGAAACTGAAAACCCCTTCCGATGTTCCTAAAGTATTGATAAAGAAATCCTCCATCGCCTTGAAATATTTAAAGTAAAACGCCGACTAACTTGATGTTAAAGATAGCAGCCAGGGCATCTAAATGAGAGCGGTGTTTTTGATTTGTTTAAGCCAAGGATGTTTTTTAATGCGGGACTGACTGAGTAACTTTATCCTCCCGAGACATGAGATCATTTTACAAAAATCGAATACCATCAATCGCGCCCGATCCTTGCATCCATCTTTTTTGCGCTACCTGCTAAACCTGCAAGAGCACAAATCATAAAAACCAACAGCCTATAAACATGAACCTGAAACAGAAATTCTCGGATAGCGATCTTCAAAGAATAAAGCAAGCTGTAAAAGATGCAGAAGACAAAATCTCCGGAGAGATTGTACCTGTTATTGTAGAACGCAGCGGCCACTATGTAGAAGGAAACTATCGTGGTAGTTTAGTAGGAGCTTCGCTGGTCTTTCTGTTCATGATTGTGCTCGACCGGTATATTATTACCGATGCAACCAACACACTTTATTACGATCCGGTTTTTATATTCATTGCGGTGATCATTGGCGGTGTGCTGGGGGCTATTCTTCCCAACTTTATAGATCCGCTAAAAAAATCATTGATCAGCCAACGGCATTTAGATTACTCAACACGCCAGCGTGCAGAGAATGCTTTTCTCGAAGAAGAAGTTTTTAACACACGTCATCGCACCGGCATCATGATCTTCATCTCGTTCTTTGAGCATGAAGTGATTGTAATGGCAGATAAAGGCATCAGCAAAGTGGTAGAACAAAAACAGTGGGATAAAATTGTTGCAGACCTAATTGCTCATATACGAAGCGGTAAAATTGTAGAAGGTTTGGAAGCTTCAATCAAACGCTGCGGAGAAATTCTGCTTGAAAAAGGATTTTATAAAACTGATGATGACACCAATGAACTGGGAGATGAACTACGTTTCGACCGTTAACTCCGGCATATATGTTCCGGCAAATCCTAACCATTTGAACCGCGCATGATCTTCAGAAAGCTTTTAATCCTTTTTCTTATCCCTGTCTTTTCATTTGCACAACGCAGCATTCCAGAGCATGGCGGCAAGTGGGTGCACGATGAAGCCAACGTTCTTTCGGCTGCTACAGAGGCAGAGCTCGAAGGTATACTTAAAGCAGAAAGAGATTCTACATCCAACCAGATTGCTGTATTGATTATACCCTCGCTGGATGGCGATGCACTGGAAGATTATTCTCTTCGTGTGGCAGAGAAATGGAAACTGGGCCAAAAAGATAAAGACAACGGAGCACTGCTGCTTATATCGATAAACGATCGACTGGTTCGAATCGAAACCGGCTATGGATTAGAAGGTGTTTTAACCGATGCGCTATCCAGTCGTATAAACCGAAATGAAATAGCGCCTCACTTCCGGCAGGGTGATTTTGATGGCGGAGTGAAAGCCGGAGTGATGGCAATCATTCAGGCTATAAAAGGTGAGTATAAAAATGATGCACCGCCTCCAACGCAAAAGAAAAATCGTAAAAGCTCTCCGCTCTTTACATTACTCATCATATTGATTATTATCATTTTTGCCGCTCGCAGAGGTGGTGGCGGTGGCCGCGGAGGGCATTGGTCATCACGTGGCGGATGGTGGATTGGTCCACTGGGTGGAGGCTTTGGTGGTGGCGGAGGTGGAAGCTCCTGGGGAGGCGGAGGTGGTGGCTCTGACTTCGGTGGTGGTGGAAGTTTCGGCGGCGGAGGTTCGAGCGATTCGTGGTAAAACTGTTTTGGCTGCCGATGAATAAATTCCTGTTATCTTTTTCCGTTTTGTTATTCGTACACCTGACGTGCCTGGCTCAACGTGCAGTGCCTGCGTTGTGGGGACATCGCGTACATGACGAAGCGCATATACTCTCGCAGGGCGTTATCGATTCGCTGGAATTAAAACTGAAACAACACGAAGATTCTACTTCCAATCAAATTGCTATACTCATTATTCCTTCCTTGGATGGCGAAGTGTTGGAAGAGTACGCGTTGCATGTTGCACACGATGTTTGGAAGCTTGGAACAAAAGATAAAGACAACGGAGTGCTGCTGCTCATCGCAGTAGACGACAGGAAGATGCGCATTGAAGTGGGCTACGGTTTGGAAGGTGCTTTAACCGATGCCGTTTCACGAAGAATTTTGCGAAATGAAATAGCACCGAATTTTCGTGCCCAGCGATACGATGAAGGTGTAACGGCCGCTATCGATGCGATCATTGCTGCCATACATGGCGAGTATACTGCTTCCGATGAACCCGATCTGTCGTCTGATGCAGACATGACACTTACAGAACGATTGCTGATTGGAGCGTTTATCTTCGGTATACTGGGAATTTTTACGGTGCTGGGAATATGCATACGCGACAAAGCTGGCTGGTTTATCTATGCCTTTCTCGTAATATTCTACGCGGTGTTTCCGTGGATTGTGTTGGGCTTTGCCGGAGGTATGATTGCCTTGGGTATATATCTCGTTGGTTTCCCCATAGCCAGAATGTTGCTGCAGCGTTCGGCATGGTATAAGAAGAAACTGAGCAAACTTAATCGTGGCGGTGCAAGCGCCCGAAGGAAATCGTCAGCATCTGCCTGGTTTGATACCGGTAGCAGCTCATGGTCAAGTGGCAGCAGTAGTAGCGACTGGTCGAGTGGAAGCAGTAGCAGCGACTTCTCCGGTGGTGGCGGAAGTTTTGGAGGAGGAGGAAGCAGCGACTCCTGGTAAATTTTTCTTTTGAAAGGAATCAAATACACGAATTACCGTTAGGCATAAACCTGTTTTAAACCATAAAAAATAAAAGACAATCATTTCAATAGCAGGTATCTAATCCTATTTTTGGGCCTTCTTTAAACCCATCTATATGAAAGCCGAACGAGGTAATTCGCATAGCGCCAAGAACGGTAAACGTCACCCCCAATCCTGAAAAACAAACCACTTCCTGATGAAAAGAGATAAAGTAATTTTCGACCTCATTGAAAAAGAAAAAGAACGCCAGCAGCATGGCATTGAACTGATCGCTTCCGAGAACTTTACTTCTCAGCAAGTGATGAAAGCCATGGGAACTGTGCTCACCAACAAGTATGCAGAAGGCCTTCCTGGCAAACGCTACTACGGTGGGTGCGAGGTAGTAGATGAGATTGAACAATTAGCGATAGACCGTGCTAAAGAATTGTTTGGTGCAGAATGGGCAAACGTTCAGCCCCACTCTGGTGCGCAGGCTAATGCTGCTGTAATGCTGGCCTGCCTCAAGCCCGGGGATAAAATTCTGGGCTTCGACCTTTCACATGGCGGACACCTTACACACGGATCTCCGGTAAACTTCTCCGGTAAATTATACCAGCCGATGTTTTATGGTGTGGAAGAAGCAACCGGTGTTATTGATTTCGATAAAGTAATAGAAACTGCCCAGCGCGAAAAACCGAAGATGATCATCTGCGGAGCTTCTGCTTATAGCCGCGATTGGGATTATAAAAAACTTCGCGAAGCTGCGGATAGTGTAGGTGCTATACTATTGGCAGACATCTCTCACCCGGCAGGCTTAATTGCCCGCGGGTTATTGAACGATCCGATGGAGTACTGCCACGTAGTGACAACAACAACACATAAAACATTACGCGGTCCTCGTGGAGGTTTGATCCTGGTTGGAAAAAATTTCGATAATCCGTTTGGATTGAAAACCCCCAAAGGCGAATTAAGAAAAATGTCGTCTGTGTTGGATTCTGGCGTATTTCCAGGCACACAAGGCGGTCCGCTGGAACATGTAATTGCAGCAAAAGCAATCGCATTTCAGGAAGCGCTTTCAGACGAATACATGGAGTATATTGTGCAGGTTGCCAAAAACGCGAAAGCCATGGCACAGGCATTCCTCGATAAAGGCTACAAAATCATATCCGGCGGAACCGATAACCATTTAATGCTGATTGATCTTCGCTCGAAGAAACTCACCGGCAAACAAGCGGAAGAATCATTGATACAGGCCGATATCACCATCAACAAGAATATGGTGCCATTCGATACACAATCGCCAATGGTAACGTCAGGAATGCGCATCGGAACCCCTGCGATTACTACACGCGGCTTGAAAGAAAAAGACGTAGTAAAAGTAGTAGAGCTGATCGATGAAGCACTCCAGAAGGTAGATGACACGAAACACCTCAAATCGGTGAAGAAAAAAGTAAACCGCTTGATGGAGAAGTTTCCGCTGTATTAATTTTGACTTAAACATTCGGACCTTCTGTGGTTTTGAAAATAAATCCAGAAGGTCTTTTTATAATTTCTACAACCATGCCATTAGATCAGGACACGATAGACGAAAGTGGAGAAAAGGAAATGTCATTTCTCGATCATCTCGAGGAACTTCGGTGGCATGTTATCCGCTCAATGGTGGCGATAGTAGTGTTTACTATTTTCGCTTTTATTGAAGTGAAATGGGTATTCAACAGTGTAATTCTTGCGCCAGCCAAAGCAGACTTCTGGACGTGGCGGATGCTTTGTAAAATTGGTCACGCTTTTAATTCGCCCGACCTCTGTATTGAAGATATTCCACTCGTGCTGCAAAGCCGCTTCATGACAGGTCAGTTCACCATCACCATTATTGCGGCTTTTGTGTTGGGCCTCGTGTTTGCATTTCCGTATGTAGTGTGGGAACTATGGCGCTTCATCAGGCCAGGGCTGCGTGTAAATGAACGCAAAAACTCCAAAGGCGTGGTAGGTGCCGTATCTGGTTTATTCCTGGCCGGTATTTCTTTCGGGTACTATATCATTGCTCCACTCATGGTATACATCATGGTGAACTACAAGATCAGTGATATGATCAAGAATGAATTTGACATCACTTCCTATGTAACCACAGTACTCACGCTTGTGTTGGGAAGTGGTTTGCTGTTTCAATTGCCGGTTGTTATTTTCTTCCTCTCGAAATTTGGCCTGGTAACGCCAGCCTTTTTGAGGAAATACCGGAAGCATTCAGTGATCGTTATCCTGATTGTAGCAGCTATCATCACACCTCCCGATCCGTTGAGCCAGACCTTAATCTCGATTCCGTTGTATTTACTTTTTGAAATCAGTATCTTAATATCAGCGCGCGTAGAAAAACAGAGACTGAAGCAGGAAGCTGAAGAGCGTATGCGCGAAGAACAATCTACACCATCAGCATCATGAAAAATATAGCAATAGGCAGCGATCACGCCGGATTTGAATATAAAGAAGCCCTCCGCCAGTGGCTGGAAGAAAATGGTTACAGCTATAAAGACTTTGGAACTTACAGTACAGCTTCTGCAGACTATCCTGACTTTGCACATCCGGTAGCCAGTGCTGTAGAGAACAAAGAATTTGATATGGGTATATTGGTATGCGGCAGTGCGAACGGTGTAGCCATAACAGCAAACAAACATCAGGGTATACGTGCCGCTATTTGCTGGACAGAAGAGCTGGCAGGCTTAGCTCGCCAACATAACGATGCAAACATTGTTTGTATACCGGCACGCTTCATCAGCCTGGATGATGCTAAAAAGATCAGCGATAAATTTCTAAGCGAAAAATTTGAAGGTGGCCGCCATGCGAACCGTGTTTCGAAAATTAGCTGCTAAAGAATTTTAGAGAGACTTTGTCAGACAACCCAGCTTAGATATAGCTGAACTCACCGGTTCCTGTTTTAATGGTAACTTTTTTGGAATCGGATTTTTCCACACGTCCGATGATCTGGGCTTCCATGTTAAAGCTCTTCGCAATGTCTATTATCACCTGCGCATATTGCTCGCTCAGATAAAGCTCCATACGATGGCCCATATTGAAAACCTTATACATCTCTTTCCAATCGGTTTTACTCTGTTGCTGAATAAGCTTGAAAAGTGGAGGTACAGGAAACAGGTTATCTTTTATAACATGAACATGGTCTACAAAATGAAGAACTTTGGTTTGTGCTCCACCGCTGCAATGCACCATGCCATGAATATGCTGACGCAGATTTTTTAGTACTTCAATAATTACCGGGGCATACGTACGTGTTGGTGAAAGCACAAGTTTGCCAGCATCGATAGGTGAGCCGTCCACAGCATCGGTAACTTTACACGAGCCAGCGTATACCAGGTTTGCAGATATACTCCCATCAAAAGACTCCGGATATTTGGACGCATACTGCTTGTGAAAAACATCGTGCCGTGCAGAGGTTAAACCGTTGCTGCCCATGCCTCCGTTGTAAGATTCTTCGTAGGTAGTTTGGCCATAAGATGCCAGCCCTACAATTACATCGCCTGCCTGTATATTGCTGTTATCAATTACATCTTTCCGCTTCATGCGGCTTACTACCGTACTGTCGACAACAATAGTTTTTACAAGATCACCTAAATCGGCTGTCTCCCCTCCTGTGCTAATAATGTTAAGACCGTGCTTGCGCAGCATAGTCAACACTTCCTCCGTTCCGTTGATAATGGCAGCAATTACTTCGCCCGGAATCAGATTTTTGTTACGACCAATGGTAGAAGACAGCAATATATTTTCTGTTGCACCTACGCACAGCAGGTCATCAATGTTCATGATGATCGCATCCTGGGCTATACCTTTCCATACAGATGCATCACCAGTTTCTTTCCAATATATATAGGCAAGAGACGATTTTGTGCCAGCACCATCGGCGTGCATTACGGTGCAGTAATTTTCATCGTGACTTAAATAGTCTGGAACGATCTTGCAGAATGCTTTTGGAAAAAGCCCTTTGTCCAGTTTGCTGATGGCCTGGTGAACATCTTCTTTGGAGGCAGAAACGCCTCGCTGATTATAGCGATCCGAACTCAACTGTATATATCAATAAATGAAGAAAAGAATTATCCCTTCTTGGCGAATAGGCTTGTAAATAAATTAAGCGTCTTTCTTAACGAGGAACTGCTCCAGATCCTTCAGGTTAAGAATGCCTTCATAATAAGCTTTGCCGAAAATTACAGCGAAAACTCCCATGTCGTTGAGACGCTTGATGTCGTCAATACCACGAACACCTCCGCTGGCCAATACGCAAATCTCTGGAAACGCCTTGATGATGTCCTGGTAATAATCGAAGGCCGGGCCTTCCAATACACCATCGCGCGACACATCAGTGGACTTCACATATTTCAAACCACGGGAATAAAAGTATTCCAGCTGTTCGAACAGTTTCATCTGCGTTTTGCGTTGCCAACCTCTGAACAACAGTTCCTGTGTATTGCGATCCACTACATCTGCACCCAGAGTAATTTTTTCGCGTCCGTAAGAAATGATCCACGAAGCAAAAAGGTCTGGATTGGTAACAGCAATACTCGCAGCTGTTATATAGTCAGCGCCAAATTCGTAAGCCTTGCTTATATCACCATCGGTAGATATACCACCGGTAAAATCAATCTTCAGATCGGTATAACCGGATATAGTCTCCAATACCGACCAGTTAACAGGCGAACCCTTCTCAGCACCATCGAGGTCTACGAGGTGAACGACTTCAATACCATGATCCTCGAAACGTTTGGCGAGGTCAAGCGGATTTTCATCATACGCTTTTTCGCTGGTCGGATCGCCTTTGCGCATCTTCACGACCTTTCCTTTCCGGATGGCAATAGATGGAATTACCTGAATCATTTATACGAGATTTTTCTGAGGAGCCAAGTTACGATGCAAAGCTGAAAAACCCTTGTAGTAGCTAAAAAACTGAAAATTATTCACGGTAGCGAATTTGCTTTAAGGCACCATAGATTTCGCTAATTTTAGCAATCACATGAATTATCCTATGAGAAAAACCACCTTACTGCTACTGCTGCTAATGGGAATGATGACCAATGTTTGGAGCCAGGCGAAAGTACGCAGGTTACCAAGCGTTATTAATCACCCATCGCTGGATGTTTCAACGCCCTACATCAGCTTTGATGGCAATGCTCTGCTTTTTGTTGCCAACAATGGCCAGGACGGAGCGCTTACGGTTTTATATACCTCGCGGGAATCGGACTGGAAAGAGCCTGTTGAATTGCCAAAATACTTAAATACACGCCTCAATTTTTTTAAAGGCTACGCTCTTAGTGCTGATGGAAAGAAATTATACTTTACGTGTGCTAAAACACCCGTAATTGGCGGCTACGATATTTTTTCATCAGAATACAACGGAAGCTCTTGGAGTCAACCGGAGAATTTGATGCTCCCGATAAATTCAAAAACGAATGATGGTGCTCCTTCTTTTTCGGCCGATGGCAATACCATTTATTTTATGCGCTGCGATAAAATGGATCAAAGCAAAGCGGGTGGTTGTAAAATTTTTAGCGCGAAAAAGAAATCCAACGGGCAGTGGGAAGAACCTGTAGAGTTACCGGCTTCTATTAACACCGGCAACTCACAAACACCACGCATCATGGCCGATGGAGAAACGCTGATCTTTTCATCCGATAAAATGGCCAGTAACAAAGGAGGTATGGATCTTTATGTAACTAAATTCAAAAATGGCACATGGACAACTCCGCTGGCGCTTGATTTTGTAAACACAGACCAAGACGATCAATACGTAACGGTTGCTGCATTGGGCAGATATCTGATAAAGGAAGCCCCGGGCGCAAGAAAAAATTCTGAACTCACCGAGTTCCTTATACCTGCTGATGTAAGACCCCGCGGTTTGATGATGGTGGAAGGTAAAGTTACGGATCCTGCCGGGGCGGCTATTCCAGCCTATATTTCCATTACGGATTTGAACACCAACAAGCGTGCATATAGCGGCCGACCTTCTGCTACGGGAGCTTATTCTGTATTCTTACTGGAAGGAACAAAGTATGAATTTGTGGTTGATCCTGAACAAAGCAACATGTCCTTCTATTCAAGAACAATTGATCTTACCACCGATAAGATTCCTCAAAAGGAAAAGATAAATGTAACGCTCAAGCAACCGCAGGCTGGCGATGAGATTCCGTTGAATGTTACATTCAAACCAAATTCAACGACTATCGATCCTGCTTCAGAAGCTGAGCTCAAAAGGCTATCGCGCGTAGTAAAGGCTAACCCAACGATGAAGTTCGAGATACAGGTTTTGTTAAGCGGCTATAGGGAAGACACGACACAATCTTCGCTTGATCTTACAGAATTAATGGTTGATTCAATTCATGCGAAAGTAAATGCTATTGATTCACTGGGTAACTCCTATAAGAAAGACACGGTGTTTGTAAAAAGAACTTTTCACAACGACAGAACACTGGCACAGGCGCAAGCGGTAATAGCGTATTTGGTAGCACAGGGCTCCGATCCTAAAAGCTTCAAGTATTTTGGCAATGCTATTCCGGCCACTGCGCCCGAAAATAAGAAGCTAACCGTGAAGGCTGTAGCACGGGCAAAGTAATCTAATTACATGGCATCACGACAGAAAATAAAGCGAATGCTGATGAGCACAGTCTCGTCAGCATTTTTTTTGATCATTACTGATTTCCTCGCTTTTAACACATCATTGTCAGTAGGCAAAATGCGCTGGAGGTAATTCATGCATTTTGTTTTCTGTTTCATATCGTGCCATTTGGCATTGCCTATGGAGGAGGGTCAGAAGTATATATAGCCTTGTACTATACCGTGATGTGGTTTGTAATAGCGTTCGCTATATACTTTTTATCGCAGTTGGTCCGTCCGGTGAAAAAATCAGTAAGAAAAAGGAACCGCGACCAAAGTCTTATCCCACATTAAAACCATTTCGGCATCTTCACCTACTTTTTCGAACGCAATGGTGAATTGCTCGAATAAACGATCTTGCTGAACAGAGTGAACTTCAAGTTTTAATACATCGCGGGCCGGGTCGCGATTGGCCTCGCCGGCAGAGTTAACGCCCCACTGGCCAAATTCAGAGTTGAAGATAAATACCCAGGTTTCTTCACCGGGTATAGTCCACAAAGTATACTTGCCCTTTTTCAGGGTCTTGCCTTCAAATTGCAAGTCTTTCGATGTTTCGAATGTAGTGGCCTCGTTGGCACCGGTGCGCCATACAACACCAAAGGGAACAAGCTTGCCAAAGATTTCGCGTCCTTTTTTATACGGACGGTTGTAAAAGACCTTTACAGAGAGATCTCTGTCGTTAAATACAATTTCCTCTTCCGGGCTGAACGACTTGGTCTGTTTCTTCATGTAATACATCGTAAGTCTGCCCAGCAGAATAAGAACTACAATAGCAATTCCTGTAAAAATTAAAAAACGCTTCATAAATTATTAACTGGCCTCGTCAACAAGATCGCGATTCAAAACAATTTTTCAATCTTCTGATACAAAATACTGTCGGAGAACCTATTTTTACGGGCCTAAAATAATAAAGTTATGGACGTAGCATCTTGGTGGCCTTTTTATGTAGTAATCGCATTGTTTACCCTCGCCATCGTTTCACCATGGATTTTCCCCAATAAAATGGTGAGCAAAAACAAGCACGATAACAAATTCTAAGTCGGTCTTTTCAAACCGACAAAATTTATTCTTCATGAACCTCTGCGTTTTCTGTGGCTCATCATTAGGTCATTCGCCAGTGTATGAAGCTGCAGCAAAGGAGCTTGGCGAACGCATGGCAGCCCAGGGCCACACGCTTGTGTATGGCGGTGGCAACGTTGGGCTTATGGGTGTCATTGCCGATGCTGTGATGCAAAACGGAGGCGAAGTAGTTGGAGTAATTCCAGATTTTTTGCTTCAACGAGAGGTTGGTCACCGCGGGCTAACGCGGCTTGAGGTGGTGAACTCCATGCATGAACGCAAGAAACGCATGGCCGACCTGTCCGATGGTTTTGTTGCACTGCCGGGCGGCTGGGGTACATTGGATGAGCTCGCAGAAATCCTCACGTGGAGGCAGTTAGGCATAATTTCACAGCCTATAGGCCTTCTCAATACAGCAGCTTTTTTTGACTCGCTGTTAGATCAAATGCACAAGATGGTTGATGCCGGTTTTCTGCAGGCAGCCAATCTTGACTTTCTCAGAGTAGAGCATACTCCCGAAAAACTTCTCGCTTCCATACAGCGAGAAAATCACTAAACATTAATACATTTTGCCTTATCTTGACGTATTACCCAAATACGTTCACACGTTTGTATGGTGCGCATAACACAGATTTTAGTACTGGTTATTCTTTGCATTCAAAATCTATCTGCTCAAACACTTGGCTTTACTCTCCCGCCCGGACAGAGGCGTGTGCAAATACCAATCGAAATCTACAATAACCTGGTGGTTATACCGGTGGTCCTCAACAATTCGCTGCCTTTGAAGTTTATACTGGATACCGGTGTGCGTACTGCAATACTAACACAGAAAACATTTACTGATATTCTCAATCTTCCCTATTCACGAAAATATACCATCTCCGGGCCCGGAGGAGAAAAACTGGTGGATGCGTATGTTACTAATAACGTAACGCTTTCTCTGCCGGGCATTTCAGGACGTGGGCATGCGTTGCTGGTGCTTGAAGAAGATTACCTCGAATTAAGAAATTACCTGGGGACCGATGTGCATGGTATTCTTGGCTACGAATTATTCAGCCGATTTATCGTGCAGATTGATTATGAAAAGAAATTGTTGACGTTTACCACACCCGAGAAATTTCACAAATCACGAAAGTTTCAAACGCTTCCAATGAAGATCGAAGACACCAAGCCTTATATCGTTACTCCGGTTTCCCTGCAAGACGGCACAACGATAAATGCAAAATTACTCATGGACTCTGGTGCAAGCCATGGTTTGATGCTAGACCCTTCATCGGATGCAAGAATTACAGTGCCTCCCAATGGCGTAAGCAGTGTGATCGGCCGTGGTCTTGGTGGTGAAATTGTGGGAAAAGTGGGCAGGATAAAATCCATTGAGTTTGGCACCTATAAATTGAATCAGGTGATAGCCAACTTTCCCGACCCTAATAGTTATGCCGATAGTATCAAGATTGGTAATGTATTTCGAAATGGCGCCGTAGGCGGAGAAATTATGAGCCGCTTTACCATCATATTCAACTTTCCACAGGAAGAAATATATATCAAGAAAAACAGCTCGTTCAAAAAAGGTTTTCACTATAACTTAAGTGGCCTGGTGGTAAAGGCAAAAGGATCGCAGTTAAACGTGTTTGAAGTTACAGAAGTGCGCCAGCAATCTGCTGCGTATAAAGCAGGTGTAGAAACGGGTGATATAATTTTGAGCATCAACGGAATACCAGCTCAAATGTTAAACCTTAACCAGGTGAATGGCTTTTTTAACACTAAACCCAAAAAGAAGATTCGGCTGGAGATTAACCGTAAAGGATTGCACCTGCGAAAAGATTTTCAGCTCGAAGATCAGATATAGCGAATAACTATCGCGTTAATGCCAGAAGTGCGTTCTTTCTTTTCTGATATACCTGATAAAGGTAAAGCTGCGTTCTGCGAAGTTTCAAAGAATTTTTCAACGTATTATAAATAGCCTCCGGAGATAAATTCTTTTTCAGAAGATAATCAAGGATGCTCGATGTGCCCAGGGCCTCCTGGTAATTGGAATTCTTTAATACGGTAATGGGAATATCCTTTGTTTTTTTGTTATTCGACAGAGAATTGATGGTTTCGCGCAATTCGTTACGACCCAGATTGTCGTCAATAAAAATGAAATTGGGGTTGAAGCGCATCAGGCGTTCAAGCACGCTCTTTAAATCAAAGGCAATCTCCGTTACGATCTTGGCACCGTGAACTTGCTGAACATTTTTCAGAACGGAACTTAACTCAATTGGATTATTACCAACCAGCAGTACGTTAAGGGTTCCGGATACAGGGTTTTTGAGAGAGGTTTCCATATGCTAACTTGTCTTGTAAACAGTATATAAACGCAAAAGGTTGCCCGGCAAGATTTGTTCAATAGCTGTTTTTTATTTTTTTCTGAGGTAATTTTCATATTAATTTCTCGAATAAGAAAAAATTTTCAGGATTGAAGAAAGTTGCGATCATAGGAGGAGGCATAGCAGGTTTGGTTTCGTCCATTCTGCTAGCGCGAAAGGGTATAGATATACTGGTCATTGAGAGGAAATCATATCCATTCCATCGTGTGTGTGGTGAGTATATTTCGAATGAGACAGTTCCGTTTCTGCAATCTCATAATCTCTTTCCGGAAGCGTTTAAACCCTCGCGGATTAGCCGTTTTCATTTATCGTCTATTCGGGGAAAGGGTGAAATTTTGCCACTCGATCTGGGTGGTTTTGGTATTAGCCGCTATACATTCGATTATTTTCTTTATCAGCAAGCCGTGCATGCAGGTGTTGAATTCTGGTTAAACACCGAAGTGGAAGATATAGTATATTATGAAAATCTTTTTGAAATAAAGACCTCGGGTCGCTCAACACAGGCTAATGTTGTGCTTGGGGCTTTTGGTAAACGATCGAGAATGGACGTTGCACTTCAACGTTCTTTTATTCGCAAGCGATCTCCATTTGTCGGCGTGAAGTATCATGTAAAGACAGAGTATCCAGAAGACTTAATTGCGCTGCATAATTTTCCGGGCGGCTACTGTGGTATGAGCAACGTTGAAGACAGCAAAACCAACATCTGCTACTTAACGCATCGCGACAATGTGAAAAAGTATAAAAGCATTCGCGATATGGAGGAGGCCGTTCTATTTCGTAATCCGTTATTAAAAGATATTTTTCAAAACGCACACTTTCTGTTTGAGAAACCTGAGGTGATCAACGAAATCTCTTTCGAAACGAAGTCTCCCGTATCGGATCATGTTTTGATGTTGGGTGATGCTGCAGGGATGATCACACCAGTGTGCGGCAACGGCATGGCTATGGCCATGCATGCAGCAAAACTTGCGGTTGATCTCGTGATGCGCTTTTGTGAAGACAAAAATTTTACACGCGAACAACTTGAGAAAAGTTATACGCTGCTATGGAATAAAAACTTTTCACGAAGATTATGGGCCGGTCGCCAGGTGCAAAAGCTTTTTGGAAAAGAATGGAGTTCGAACATGGCTATAAATCTCGCTATACATGTTCGGCCGGTAACCAATATCATTATCCGTAACACACACGGAGAAGCATTCTAAACTTCTCACATCGTAAAATCACCGTTGATTGATGTTGATAGCAATTTTCCAGGGCATTTTTCTTTAACTTCCATCATCATCAAACCCAATCATACAACCATGAATAACGAAACTAATCGCCGATCATTTCTGCGTTCACTCGGTCTTATTACCGTTGGAGCAACAGCAGGAGCTTCTATTCTGTCTGCGTGCGGTAGAAAGCCATCATCAGAAAATCAACAGGCAACGATTGATTCCGCTGCAACAGCAGAGCCTGCCGGGAAAGAATTATTCTTTAAGATATCACTGGCAGAATGGTCGCTTCACAAAACCCTCTTCGATGGAAAACTCACAAACCTGGATTTTCCGGCCAAAGCAAAAAACGACTTTGGTATATCTGCAGTAGAGTATGTAAATCAATTCTTCAAAGACAAGGCAAAAGATCAAACATACCTGGCTGAGTTAAAAAAGCGTTGTGATGATCTGGGTGTAACCAGTGTGCTGATCATGTGCGATGGTGAAGGAGAACTTGGCAATGCGGATACAAAAAAACGCAAGCAGGCTGTTGAAAATCATTATAAGTGGGTGGAGGCTGCCAAATTTTTGGGTTGTCATTCCATCCGTGTAAATGCAGCAGGCGAAGGCAAGCGCGAAGATGTAGCAAAAGCAGCAACAGACGGACTGCGTCAACTTGCTGAATTTGCAAAAGGTGTAGGTATAAATGTGATCGTAGAAAATCACGGTGGTTTCTCTTCTGATGGCCAGTGGCTAAGCGGTGTTATTGCAGGCACACAAATGGATAATTGCGGAACATTGCCCGACTTCGGTAACTTCTGTATCAATCGTACCAAACCCGAAGCAAACACTCCGGAAGCCTGGGCAAAGACAAAGTGTATGGAAGAGTATGACCGCTATAAAGGAACTCAGGAGTTAATGCCGTATGCAAAAGGAGTAAGTGCAAAAACGCATGAGTTCGATGCACAAGGTAATTGTGTGGAAACAGACTATACCAAAATGCTGTCGATCGTAAAAGCCGCCGGCTACACCGGCCACATCGGTATAGAATACGAAGGTCAAACACTAAGTGAAGAAGAAGGTATACGCGCTACCAAAGCATTGCTGGAAAAGGCAGGCATAACGGTATAAAATAACCTCATGAAAACATCTGTAGCAATTGAGTAGAATCAAGGAAAAGGTAGATGAAAAAAGCATTTAAACATGTGGCTGAAATAAAATTCAGCCACATGGTATGTTTGTGATCAGCCTTCGATTCATCCCTCCAGATACGCACAAACCAGTACAGGAAGAACATTACCACCGGAGCCATGGCTATAAGAAATGGCCAAGCATAATTCTTTTCGAAATACGAATTGAAATAGAGTATATATCCTGCCGATACAACACCAAACAGCGCTCCTACAAACAAAAAGGTTCCGCGAATGCCCAACATCAGGCTGAATGTTTTATCGCCGCGTTTACCATCTTCTTCATGCTGGTATACCTGCGTCATGGGATATGTTCCGAGCAACATGGCACTGCTTAACAAAGCAGGAATAAGTACATACGGTTTAAGTACATTCTCTAACGGAAACCGGTTGATGCCAATATAACACATTACAAACGTGAAAAAGCCCTGAAAGAAACTTACTGTAAGCCATCCGCCAACAGGATACCTCTTCAACCGTATAGCCGGATGACTATAGGCTTTTGATACAAGACCATAAATAAAGATCAGTGCAGCAAACAGTACCGAGATTTTTACCACTGCTAAAACCAGGGCAATAACATCGAAGAGCAGTGCCAGGTAATATAAACCTTTTGATACTTTCGGTGGGTTCTTTAAACCTCCTATACTCTTCTCATCTTTATCGAAGTAACTATTATAGCCATTGCTGGCAGGGTATAAAAACAAGTGCACAATAATGAACGTCCACAGCAAAGGTCTTTCACTGATGTTGGGAGAAACAGCCAAGCTGAAGAAGAACACCGGCATGAGATAATATGAAAACGGAATGCGTAAATGCAGCCATGACGATCGTTTGAACATAACCGTGTTTTAAGAAGCTATAGATTGATTTATACTATACATTATCCGAATAAGTCTTGAAATACCTCGGTAAGTTTCCCGAAAGCCTTAACCCGGATAGAAGTCTTTTTCAGGTCAATGGATTTTTGATTGAACTTGGAGATATATATTTCCTCAAAACCAAGTTTTTCAGATTCAGAGATCCGTTGTTCGATCCGGTTTACAGCACGCAGCTCTCCGCCCAAACCGATTTCTGCCGCAAAACATATTTTATCAGATACAGGTATTTCTTCCATCGATGAGATCATGGAAATACAAACGGCAAGGTCGATGGCAGGGTCTTCTACTTTTATACCTCCCGCCATATTCAGAAATACGTCTTGTGTGCCCATGCGAAATCCACAACGTTTTTCAAGAACGGCCAGTAACATATTCAATCGCTTTTGATCAAAACCTGTGGGCGTGCGTTGAGGAGTTCCGTAAGATGCAGGACTCACCAATGATTGAATCTCGATTAGCAGTGGACGATTTCCTTCAATCGTTGCTCCAATGGTTACACCGCTCAGGTTTCCATCTTTTTGAGATATCAGAATCTCTGACGGATTGGAAACTTCGCGCAATCCGGTGCCCAACATTTCATATATACCAATCTCCGATGTAGAACCAAAACGATTCTTTGTAGTGCGCAGTATGCGGTAGGCCAAATGGCGGTCTCCTTCAAATTGCAATACCGTATCTACCATGTGCTCCAATACTTTAGGGCCGGCCAGCATACCGTCCTTAGTTATATGCCCGATAAGAAAAACAGGAGTATCTGTTTCCTTGGCAAATTTCATCAGCTCTCCTGCACTTTGTCGCACTTGTCCTATACTTCCCGCGGCCGAATCCATTATGGGTGAGTAAAGCGTTTGTATAGAATCAATGATTACCAATTGAGGTTGTAATGATTCGATGGAGAGAAATATATTCCTGCTGTTGGTTTCTGTCAGTATAAAAAAGTTATTTGAGGATATGCCCAGACGATCAGCCCGCATTTTTATCTGCTGTTCGCTTTCTTCTCCGGAAACGTATAATACCCGAAGCGATTTGAGTTGTAGACCCACCTGTAGCATGAGCGTAGATTTACCTATACCAGGCTCTCCACCAATAAGCGTTAGTGATCCGGGAACAATTCCACCACCTAATACGCGATTTAACTCATCATCTATAGTCAGTATTCGTATTTCAGGCGAAGCTTCAATATCGGATAATGCTTTTGCCTTAATAGATTTTGTACGTGAAGACTCTTGTCGCCACTCATTTTTAGTGATATCTTCTTTCGTTATTATCTCCTCAACAAAGGTATTCCAGGCGTTACAGGACGGACACTTTCCAAGCCACTTCGCCGACTCATATCCGCAGCTCTGACAGTAGTATACAGTTTTAGGTTTAGCCAATGTTAAAAAATTAGATGAAACATTATTAAGCCTTACATGAAACGATAAAGTTGCATGAATTTTTATACTTTTCAGCCACTAATCTAATCTAACTTACCTGTTATGAGGTCATGTATTCTGGGTCTGTTGATGGCCCTCACGCTGCAGTCATTGCATGCACAAAAATCACCTGTCAAATTCGGAGACATTCCCATGGAGGATTTGAAGATGAAAGTCTACGACAAAGACTCTTCTGCATCCGCCGTAATTCTGTCTGATTATGGAGAAGCGTACCTGAGTATAAACGCTGTTAATGTTGCGCTTATGTTTGAAAAGCATGTGCGCATCAAGATTTTAACAAAAGAAGGGCAGAAATGGGGTGATGTTGCTATACCGGTTTATCATAGCGGTTCAGCAGAAGAGCGTATTATTAAGATTAAAGGTACCACCTATAATCTTGAGAATGGAAAGATTGTAGAGACGGATCTTTCGAAAGACGGGATATTCAAAGAGAAATTCAATCGTAACGTTAATCTCCTCAAGTTTTCCTTCCCTAATGTGAAGGAAGGATCGGTGCTGGAATATTCGTATACCCTTACCTCCGAGTTTCTTTCAAATTTCCCCAACTGGCAGTTTCAATACGATATACCCGTTCGCTGGAGCGAATACTGGGCTATGTTTCCAGACTTCTTTACCTTCGAAAAATATATGCAGGGATACCTACGGCTTGCATCGTATGAGGTAAAAAACAAGGCGGGTACAAATTTTCAAACGCTTGCACATCATTGGATTATGCAGGATGTACCCGCTTTTAAAGAGGAGCCGTTCATGACCTGCGAAGACGATTATGTATCGAAGATTAATATAGCGCTGTCGCACGTTGCCTTTCCGGGCGAGCCTGTCAGAGAGATTATGGGAACATGGGCCAAGTTCAATGCAAACCTGCTGGAAAGCGAAGCCTTCGGGAAATCGATAACCGGCTTTGGTTCGCTAAGGAAAAAATCGGAAGAGCTTACAGCCGGCATGACCGATAATCAGCAAAAGATTGCTGCTATATTTAATTACGTTCGCCAGAACATTGAGTGGAATGGTGATAAAGATTATTATGCCGATAATCTGAAAGATATTGTAGAAAAAAAGAAGGGCACTACCGGAGATATAAATTTGCTGCTGGCATCGATGCTCGAAAAGGTAGATATACCGACAGAGATGATTGTGCTAAGTACGCGCGATCACGGCTTTGTGCGCCAGCAGTACCCAATGGATGATCAATTTAATTATGTAGTGTGCTCTGTAAAGATGGGCGATAAACGATTGTTACTTGATGCTACCGATAAATATTTACCGATAGGTGTTTTGCCTGAACGCTGTTTAAATGGTCACGGACTGGTTGTCTCGAAAGCTGGTTATTCATGGATAAATCTAGAAGCAAAAGGGAAATCCAAAACAGTTGTCAGCACAGACCTTACGCTTAAAGAAACCGGTGAATTGGCTGGTAAAATAAACTATACTTACGATGGTTATGATGCGCATAGCATGCGTAAAGATTATTTTACTAACGGAGAGGCAGATTACCTAAAGAAGTTTTTGGCTGACAAGAACTGGGAAATTCAGAAGAGTGAGTTTCAAAACCTGAAAGAAATAGAACAGAACGCCAAGCAACTTCATGAGTTGGTAATAAATGAACATTGTACAATGGCGGGAGGAGCAATTTACCTCAATCCTTATGTAACATCACAACTAAAAGAGAATCCATTTAAATTAGAGAAACGCGAATATCCGGTTGATTTTGGTAGCCCGGAAGAGCAAACCTATATGTCGCGTATTGCGATACCCGAAGGTTACGTGGTGGATGAACTTCCCAAACCAAAAGTGTTGATGCTTCCGGGAAATGCAGCCAAATTTAGTTATAGTGTAACGCAAACTGGTAACGTGCTGAATGTTGTGAGTATGCTTCAGATTAACAAGAGCTTATTCGTTCAGGATGAATACCTGCACTTGAGAGAATTTTATAACCAGGTTGTTGCCAAGCAGGCAGAGCAAATTGTATTAAAGAAAAAATAGGAGTATGAAAAGATTATCGCTCATCGTCGCTGGCATGTTCGTATACATGACTGTTACTGCGAAAGAAGATCCCAAATATCCGGTGAGTGCTATACCGGAAGATATGAAGACGGGTATGTATGCTGTTATTCGGGAGCAGGAGCTTCGGTTCGAAGTAAACTCGGTTAGCAATGCAAGCACACATGTTCATATTGTCATCACGATTCTTAACGCAAATGCGAAAAGCTATGCCAGCAAAGTTATCTGGTATGACAAGTTCAATGTACTAAGATCATTCAAGGGCATTGCATACGATGCTTACGGGAATGTGATCCGCAAGCTGAAACAGAATGAAATATATGATCAAAGTGCTTTTGATGGATCTTCACTCTTTAGTGACGATCGCCTGAAGAAAGCTGATCTTTCGCAGGGCACGTATCCGTATACCGTTGAATTTGAATATGAAACAGAACACAAAACGTTGTTTTTTGTTCCTGACTTCGAGCTTTATGAAGATGATGAGATCACCATTCAAAAGGAGAGTTTTACTATTATATATCCTCCGGCATTAAAGCCGCGGTATAAATTGTTTAAAATAGAAGAACCTAAGATATCTTCTGCCGATGCTAAAGAAGTTATGCAATGGACGTTTGAAAATGTTAAGCCTGAGAAGTTTGAAAAGACCGGCCCCGATTTGCAACGGGTAGTGCCGAATATAGCGGTGGCTCCTACAAGTTTCGAATTTGATAGCTATGCCGGAAAAATGGATTCATGGGAAAACTACGGTAAGTGGATTGTTTCTCTGAATAAAGATCGGGATATACTTCCGGAACAAACCAAAAAGAAACTTCAGGAGATAACGAAGAATGCCAAAACTACTGAAGAGAAAGCGCGGCTTGTATACGAATATCTGCAGAGCAAAACACGTTATGTGGGCATTCAACTGGGTATAGGAGGCTTTCAACCTTTTGAAGCATCAGTCGTTGATCAGACCGGATATGGGGATTGCAAAGCCCTCTCTAACTACATGGTTGCCATGTTGAAAGAAGTGGGCATTCATGCAAACTATATATTGATTCGCGCAGGGCGCAACCAACCGGCTATGGATGTATCATTCCCTAGCTCACAGTTCAATCATGCTGTTGTAGCTGTGCCGAACGCAACGGATACACTGTGGCTTGAATGTACCAGTCAGGTTAATCCGTTTGGATATATGGGTAGCTTTACCGGCGATCGCTACGCATTAATGATAACAGAAAACGGAGGTAAGGTGGTGAAAACACCGCGCTATCCGGCAGAGGTAAATATACAATCGCGCACAGCAGATGTTTTTGTAGAGATAACCGGTGACGCAAAGGCTAAAGTAAAAACAACTTTTAGCGGCCTTCAATATGAGAATGATAACCTTGATTATGTTGTGAACCAGCAATATGACGATCAGAAAAAATGGGTGCAGGAGAATACAGACATTCCGGCTTTTGACATCGTCAATTTCAGCATGACAAATAAAAAAGGTAAAATTCCTTCTGCGATAGTAAGCACCGAATTGAGTCTGAAACGTTTTGCCACGGTGAGCGGTAAACGCATTTTCCTGGTGCCGAATCTGATGAACCGATCTTCGTATATACCGGAGAAGCTGGATACGCGTAAAACAAATGTCGTATTGAGAACTCCATACACAGATCTTGATACCATCCGCTATCATTTGCCGGAAGGAATTTATCCGGAGTTTTTACCAGACCCGGTTGTAGTAAAATCAAGATTTGGCGAATACGAGGCTTCCTTTAAAATGGATCAAGGTAATCTGCTCTATATACGCAGGTTGCGCATGAATAAAGGTGAATACCCTGCGGAATCGTACAAAGAGTTGACTGAATTTTATCGCAATGTTGGTAAGGCAGATAACGCCAAAATGGTTTTTATGAGCAAAACCTAGCAATCACTTGCTGATTGGTGCATTTGCCTCTTTTGCCATAACATTGTAAACCATTTTATCAGCCATACCCGGCAACCATTTATTTAAAAATACCGCAAGCTTACCCTGAGTTGTTAAGATCAGGGTACGCTTGCGCTTAACGGTGGCGTTGTAAATATGATCCGCGCATTCTTCGGCCGTCATCATTTTTTCTTCTTTTCTGGGTGACTCGCCTTGCTGGCTTCCGTCTTTGGTGAGGGAACGCTTGCGAATATTAGATGCTGTAAATCCCGGGCAAGCCGTTAATACATGTACGCCGCTCTTTAGCAATTCGGTGCGCAGCACTTCTAAAAACCCGTTAAGTGCGAATTTGGAGGCCGAATAACCTGTGCGACCGGGTAATCCGCGAAAGCCCGCAATAGATGAGATGCCTACAACAGAACCTTTATTTTTAGTGATCTCCGGCAGGCAATATTTCGTGGCGTAGAGAACGCCATAAAAATTTATATCCATTACCTTTTTTACCACATCCAGATCAACTTCAGAGAAAAGAGCGCGCATGGATATACCTGCATTGTTGATCAGTACATCAATCTGGCCATAGGCACGTATTGCTTCTTCAGCCATTCTGCGATTGTCGTCTTCCAGGCTCACATCGGCCTGAAACCCAACGATAGTAATTCCTTTACTTTGCAGCTCAGTTACAGTTTTATCGAGCTCTGCTTTATTTCTTCCGGTTATTAACAACCTGGAGCCGGCTCGGCCGAATCGCTCAGCCATGGCCTTTCCTATTCCTGAAGATGCTCCGGTGATGATGACAACCTTGTCTTTCATGTTTTATTACTTATTTACCAATATGGGTTTGAGTACGAATATCTCAATAATACCAATACTTGTTAACTTGCCCGTTAAAGAAAATTGCTCAGATGTTTTTTATAGGCTTATTGTCGCAACTGCCCTTTTGGATTCTGTATGGGATCGCTGATTTTCTTTTTTTTATTACGTTTCGTGTGATAGGATATCGCAGAAAAATGGTTCAAAAGAACCTGCGCAATTCATTTCCAGATACGTCAAAAGATGAGCTTAATAAAATTGAACGTGACTTTTACAGGAACCTGTGCGACTATGGCGTTGAGCTCCTCAAGTTATTTACAATCTCTAAAGATGAGCTTTCCAAACGCATGCGCTTTAAAGATGTAAGCGCCATTGAAAAGTATAAGCAGCAAAATCAGTCGGTAATTATACTGGCCTCACATCAATTCAATTGGGAATGGCTGCTTTCATCTGGTAATTTTAATCTTCCTGTACCTGTCGATTTTGTATATCAACCACAGAGCAGCAAATTTTTTAATCGCTTTTCACTTCTTTGCCGTAGCAGGTTTGGTGCTTATGGCATCAGCCGTTATACGGTAGCACGCGAACTGATCAAGAGAAAAAATATGCTTCGTGCCATTGCGATTGTAAGCGATCAATATCCGGGACTAAAAGAAGACAAGAAGTATCAGACGCGCTTTTTAAATCAGGATACCGTGTTCTTTTTAGGTGCTCACCAAATTGCTACACTTACACAGTATCCGGTGGTATATGCACAGGTAAAGAAAATTAAGCGAGGATATTATGAAGCCTCTTTTGTAGAAATAGCAGAGCCACCGTATACTAAAGATGACTTTACACTTATTGAGAACTATATAAAAGCGGTGGAGAACATCATTCGTGAGAATCCAGCGGGCTGGCTATGGTCGCATAATCGCTGGAAAAAAAGACACTTAACGGGAGGCTGAGCTCAAATCCTGTAATGAGCAAGCTATAAATAGAAAAGGCTGTTCGTACGAAACAGCCTTTTCATTTGGGTTCAATATCAAATTATAGTTTGAAAGCTTTTTTAACCTGATCTACGTAATCCAATTTTTCCCAGGGGAACAATTCAACCTTCACTTTCTTTTCTGAAGCCTTTCCTTTGTTGAATACTTTTTCAACAACCTTTGATTCGCGACCCATGTGTCCGTAGGCTGCTGTCTCAGCATAGATTGGTGTGCGGAGGTTGAAGCGCTCTTCGATGAAGTAAGGACGCATATCGAAGATCTTGCCAACACGCTTGGCAATTTCGCCATCGCTTACTTCGACTTTTGAAGTTCCATAGGTGTTTACGTATAGCCCAACCGGTTGAGCCACGCCTATAGCATACGCAACTTGTACGAGCACTTCATCACAAACACCGGCAGCTACCAGGTTCTTGGCAATGTGGCGGGTTGCATAAGCAGCAGAACGGTCTACTTTGGAAGGATCTTTTCCAGAGAATGCACCACCACCGTGTGCTCCTTTTCCACCGTATGTATCTACGATGATCTTCCGGCCTGTAAGACCAGTGTCGCCATGAGGTCCACCGATTACAAATTTACCCGTAGGGTTGATGTGGTATTTGATGTCGCTTCCGAAAAGCTTTTGAACGCGCTTTGGAAGTTTCTTGATGATGCGTGGAACTACGATGTTGATGATATCATCTTCAATCTTCTTCAGCATCTTGGCGTCCTTATCGAAATCATCGTGCTGGGTAGATACTACTATCGTGTCGATGCGCTGTGGTTTGTTGTCATCGCTGTATTCAATTGTTACCTGCGACTTTGCGTCCGGGCGGAGATATGTCATAACCTTACCTTCTCTCCGAATAGCCGAAAGCTCTCTCAATAACAAGTGTGCGAGATCAAGAGGCAGCGGCATATAATTATCCGTTTCGTTGGTAGCATAACCGAACATCATGCCTTGGTCGCCTGCACCCTGATCTTCTTTTTTTCTACGAACTACACCTTGATTAATGTCTGGAGATTGCTCGTGAATAGCTGATAATATACCGCATGAATTTGCTTCGAACATGTACTCGCTTTTGGTATATCCGATCTTGCGAATAACCTCACGTGCTATATCCTGCACGTCCAGATATGCTTCTGATTTCACCTCACCGGCCAATACAACCTGGCCTGTTGTTACAAGTGTTTCGCAGGCAACTTTAGAAGAGGGATCGTAGGCCAGAAAGTAATCGATAAGTGCATCGGAGATTTGATCGGCAACTTTGTCGGGATGCCCTTCAGAGACAGACTCTGAGGTGAATAGATAAGGCATAGAGATTTATGTTTTTTTGTTAAAAGATTCAGGCTCAAATTTAGATGAAAACTTGTAAACTAAAACTCTATTGCTTCAATAGCGTTTACGGTGATAAAAATAAAAATATCGCGGGGCTTTTAGGGAATGATAGCTGCGTGGTTCTCCACCTCTTTATACTGAAACTTTTGATTATTTCATTCTTGCCTGTGATGTCTAACGCTACACAAAGCTGTGTATCATCCTGAAGATTTTTTAATAACACTGTCATCAGCGAATTATTACGATAAGGAGTCTCGATAAATATCTGCGTCTGATTCTTTGTACGCGATTCTTTTTCGAGTGCTTTAACGATTGCACCGGCATCTTTTCCATCAATTGGTAAGTAGCCATGAAAGGCAAAACGCTGGCCATTCATACCCGATGCCATTAACGCCAGCAGTATAGACGATGGCCCCACCAAAGGTACAACCTGAACATCGTGCTCATGTGCATACTTCACAGCCAGAGCCCCCGGGTCTGCAACGCCCGGACATCCGGACTCGGATAAGACCCCGATATTGTGACCATCGAAAGCCGGCTCGAAAAATTTTTTCAAAGCTTCTGCTTTGGTGTCTTTGTTCAAGACTTCAAACACCAAAGGTTCAATGGATTCAAATATCTTCAGGCTGCTGAGATAACGCCTGGCGGTGCGAATGTCTTCGGCCAGAAAATGTTTAATGCCAGGCAATGCCTGTATAATGTGAGGAGGAATAACAACGGACTGCGTGTTGTCTGCAATGATGTTTGGTATGAGGTATAGTTTTCCTTTCGTCATCTCCTGTCAAGTAAAGGCTTATTCATCTAAAGTTTTCGTGCTAAATTTCGCAAGAAATGTGAAAGATGAATGGGAAGGCTCTTCATTATCCTGGGTATAATTTTCGTACTGGCCGGTATTGTTATTACCTATCATGATCGCATTCCGTGGCTAGGCAAATTGCCTGGCGACATACGCATCGAAAAAGAGAACTTCAGCTTTTACTTCCCTGTTATGACCAGCATATTGTTAAGCATTCTCGTATCGCTGATTCTTTACTTTGTTAATCGATGGAAAAATTAAGCGGCTTTTGTACGGCGGCAGGTTATTAAGCGTTTACCAGCAACCGGCCTTTAGTTTATTTAAGCAATATTTACGAATTTCAGGGTTTAGTTTCTGTGAAGCAGGTTAGAACATATTTTTTCCTCCTTACCTTTTTTCCGGCACTTATTGTATCGGCACAAAAGAGCTCTGTAACATCATCTATTCCGCTTAATTTTCCGGATAGTATCCGGATAATATTGGAGAACACTCGCAATGTAGATGCTTCCGTAATTGGCAGCAGCTTCGCGTCTGCGTGGAGTAGCCTGGGCGTTGATCAGCAATTGGTGATACGCCAGCAGTTGCAGCAAATGAAAAAGAAAAAACTGCCGCTAAAACCAGCCTTGATCAATTACTTTGGAGCGATTGCCAACGCCGTAAGTGTTGAACGCGCCGATGCCGCCAAAATCTCAAGCTTCCTTAAAGTAGCGGGCCAGGTAATAGAGAAGGAGACAATACCGCGCATTCAAAGCTTTTTACAGATCAGTCGCACGTTCTTTCAGTATCATTCTTTGCACTATGAAAAGTCGTTCAGACTATATGCAAAAGATGACGACTATTCTTTCGACTATATCGCTCCTGCACCGTCATTCGATATGAATGATACTACTTCTATTCCTACGACAGACGACCAGAGCAATGTTGCACCATCCAATGATTACAACGATCAACCTGTTGACTCAATCTTTACAGAAGCCCCGTTATGGATGAATCCTCCTCCACAACCCGTGCTGGAAGGACCGGTGCTGCGCTTTAATAAGCTGACGTTAAACTTTGTAACAAAATATGACTCCGTTTTTCTCAAGAACACGCAAGGCTCGCTTTCGCTGCGCGATAACACCTTTGTTGGTAAAGATGGAACCTTCGATTGGTCTTCCGCTTTGTTAAGCCCTGACAGCGTCTACTGCAATTTGACCGACTATAATTTCAAAGCAAACAAACCTGAACTAAAAGCAGACCTTGTAAAATTTAATTATACTGGCAAAACACCAGGTCTTATACCAGGAACATTGGAATTTAAATCGCAACCACGCAAAGATTCTGTTGCTTCAGCCTTTCCCAGGTTCAGGTCCTTTCAAAACAATTTGCCAATACAGGGTATAGGAGATGAAAATGTGAAATACTCGGGCGGATTTTCACTTACCGGAAGGAAGATATCCAGCAGCTCGGTAGGCGGTGCACCTTCAACAGTGGAAGTTTATCACAATGGAGAAAAGAAATTCAAAGCTAAGTCAACCGAATTTGAATTCTCAGACTCAACAATTCTTGCCAAGAAGAGTTATATCAGCATCATTAACAAGAACGACTCCATTACGCACCCGGCCGTGCGGATGCGATATACCTTCGGAAAAGATAGTTTACAGAAGCTATTTGTTCGGAAAGAACGGGGTGCCATGATGCATACACCGTATTCTTCTTCATTTTTCAATATCGATTTCTCTACCGATGTTATTCAATGGAATCTTTTTAAGGACAGCCTGGATATGAGCACCGATGGTGGCCGTAATACGGTGCCAATGGTAATTGAATCGGTTAACTATTACGACCCGGAAGATTTCAGAATTTTGAAGGGCGAAGGATTTTCATTCCATCCGCTGGCGCTGGTAGCACGCTATTGCATGAAGAATAAAGTGCGCGATTTTTATACAGGTGACCTCGTTCAATCATCCGGAAAAGAAGTGCGCGATATAAAAGCTGCAATCGAGTTTTTGGATAGCAAAGGATTGGTAACATATAATCCTAAAACCGACCTGGTACACGTAAAAGAGAAAGCAATCGCCCTCTATAAATCACACCTCGGAGAAATGGATTACGATAACCTCAAGATACATTCAGTCATCGATAGCTCGGCCAATGCCACGGTCAATTTCAGTAAAGGATATATGACAGTACGTGGTGTTGATGAGTTTAAAGTAAGTGATTCTTTAAATGTGCGCATCAAACCTGATAGCAACGTTATCACCCTCCTGAAGAATCGTGATATAAAATTTGATGGAACAATTAACGCCGGAAACTTCGAGATCAGCGGAAAGGGCTTCACATTAAAGTACGATAGCTTCTACATCAACCTGACCCGTATCGATTCGATCAACTTCTATGTAATGGAGAAAAATGCCAAAGGACAGATGATCCGACGGAAGCTTAACAATAACATGGTAGGAGCAGACTCTGCGGCTTCTGCTGTTGGAGGTCTATCAGCCGGACAAAAATCAGGTACACTCTTTATTAGTAAGGCCGGTAATAAATCCGGTAAAAAGAAGATTCCGAATTTTCCTCGTCTCGATGCCAGTGGAGGCGGTGTAATTTACTTTAACAGGCAGGAGGTATTGGGTGGTGTATATGACCAGTCCATGTTCTTCGTGGTGCCTCCTTTTAAACTTGATAGTTTGAACGATGCCGATCCGGCATCCATAAATTTTGACGGTACGTTTGTGTCGAGTGGCATGTTTCCCAACTTTAAGGAAAAGCTCCATTCGCAGCCCGATAAGTCGCTCGGCTTTGAACACAACATACCACGGGGAGGCTACCAGCTTTATAATGGCGATGCTAAAATGCATGGAGGATTGAATCTCGATAACCACGGACTTCGTGGAGCCGGTCGCATAGATTACCTCGCGGCAAGTGTAAGATCCAATGACTTTATTTTCTATCCCGATTCAGTGATCACCCGAGGTCACCGGGCAACAATCGCCCAAAAGCAATTTGGTAACGTAAAGTTTCCGCAGGCATCACTGCCCGACTATGAGATGAAGTGGTATCCGAAAGAAGATAAAATGCGTCTGAGAAATCAGAAAGCCCCTTTTAACTTCTATGATTCAACAGCGCAGATGCAGGGTATGCTAACCATTTCCAAACAGGGAGTTGCCGGTGCCGGCAAACTGGAAACACGCGGTAGTGAACTGATTTCACGCAACATGAATTTTACTGCCGATGATTTCAGTGCACGTCATGCCCGCTTCAAAGTAAAATCGGCAGATCCAAACAAGCCACTACTCTATGGTGTTGACGTGCGGATGAAATTTAATCTACAGCAGAATTATGCTGATATAAGTCCGGAAGTAGCCGGGGTGGCTGCGATCGAGTTCCCATATGCACAGTTCAAGACCTCTATACCAGAAATGCGATGGGATTTGAAGGCAGAGAAGATAACGATGAAGAAAAATCCCGATGTGCCACTGGAAGACTCGTACTTCTATACCACACGGAAAGAACTTGATTCATTGAACTTTCTGGCCGAGAAAGCGGAGTACAATTTGAAAACACAGGAATTGAAAGTGAGCGGTATTCCCTACATCATTGTAGCCGATGCCAAAATCACACCGGAGAACAATGAAGTGTTGATTCTCGAAAATGCGAAAATTGGTACTCTGAAAAATACTGTGATCGTACTTGATACGCTGAACGCTTATCACCGCCTCACAGAAGGTGTGGTGGATATTATTTCACGGAAGGAATTTAGTGGCTACGCAACCTATCAGTATGTAAACTTCCTGCAGGATACATTTGCGATCAAAATGACGAACTTCCACCTGGAAGATATAGCGCAGGAAGAGAAGACGCGGAAGAAACGCAAAACTATAGCGGCTCAGCAAACAGTAGCCACCGGATCGGTAACCGACAAAGAGAAACTTGTATTGGGTGCAGGCATGTACTACAAAGGCGATATGACGATGTATGCTACGCGCCCTGCCCTGCAACTTAACGGTTACGTAAAACTCGATATCAAGAAGATCAAGAACTACAACACGTGGATTCAGTATACGCAAACCGGTGATGAAACGGATGTACACATTGACTTTGACAATGCTGTTACGGAAGGCGGAAATCGTCTGAATGCGGGGTTACACTTCTCATCCGCGAATGAACTTTACATTACGTTCATCAACGATAAAAAAATGGAAGAAGACGAAAACTTCTTCGAGCCAAGTGGTGCACTTCACTACGATACAGCTTCACATGAATTTAAGATTGAAAACCTCGAAAAAGCTGCCGGAAATTCTCTCTCCGGAAAAGTATTCGCTTACAATGACGAAACCATGCAGGTGCGTTTCGAAGGACCGATAAAACTGTTCAATGGTTCAAAGGATTTCAATGTTACCTCTACTGCTATAGGCCAGGGTAATATGACCAACAACGAAATTCAAATGAACTCTTTCGTAATGGTTGATACAAATGTTCCTATCCAGGCCTTCGATATTATGGCGAAACAGATTCAGGATGTGATCAAGAATGAAGGCGCTGATGAAGGACTTGGCGATCAGACAGAATTACTCTATAAGATTGCAGATATAGTTGGCGAGCGCGTAGCAAAGGATTATGAACAGAAGAGCCTGCAAGGTTATGTTTCGCTCGCTACGCTCACAGCACTTGCCAAGCCTCTGGTTTTTTCGAATGTAAACCTGAAGTGGTCGCAGAAGCATAAAGCTTTCTACAGTGAAGGAACATTGGGTATGTCTAACATTGGCCGTCAGGATATCAACGGGGCTTTTGAAGGCTTTATGGAAGTAAAAAAGAATGAAGATGGTTCCCCGGTATTTCACGTGTTTGTAAAAGCATCACCGGAAGCCTGGTACTATTTTGGTTTTGAAGACAACCGTCTCATGGTGCAATCATCGAACAACGACATCAACACGATTATTGCCAAGAAGACCAATGCAGGTAAAGCGAAAGTTGGCGAGGTTGCATTTATTCCGGGTAGCGATGACGAGACACTCGCGTTTATCAACCGCTTCCGCAAGCAATATTATGGTATTGACGTTCCGTATAGTCTGAGCGATTCTTCTTCTGCGGTTAAGAAAAAAGAAGAAAAAGTGGAAGAGAAGAAGAAAGAAGATGATGGCTTCTGATTTTAACGAGACTATTCATTAGTACACGGACTGACTCGATTTACAGAAATAATCAATAACTTTCTTTTGAATGAAAAAGTTATTGCACATTCTTTTCATCTGCTCCATAGCGATAGAGTCGCTGGCTCAATCAGCCGAGATCGTAACGCGCGCAAATGATTTTATCGTAACGCTGTCATCCGATCTGCGTGCAAAGGCAATATATACCTGGGACGACAATGAGCGTTACCAATGGCACTTTGTGCCGAAGAGCCGTAACGGAGTTAACCTTCATTCTCTCAACGAAAAGCAAAAATCGGCAGCATTCGCTTTACTGAAAGTCTGTTTGTCGAATCAAGGATATAGGAAGGCAACGGATATAATTTCCCTTGAGAAGATTCTTCAACAGGTAGAAGGACGCAGTGAAGATGATACTTACCGCGACCCGCTCAATTATTACTTCACCCTATTTGGCACACCCGCTGTTGATAAACCCTGGGGCTGGCGATTGGAAGGCCATCATCTGTCGTTGAACTTTACATCTGTAGACGGTGTGATCGAATCTTCTACGCCCAGCTTTTTTGGAAGCAATCCTGCAGTGGTGCCTTCGGGCAATGAACGTGGAAAGAAAACATTGAGAGATGAAATGGATCTCGGCTTTGCACTCATCCATGCCATGGATGCAAATCAATTATCGAAAGCCCGCATATCGGAAGAAGCACTCCCTGAAATAGTCTCGTACAATAAGCGAAACGCCACTCCACTTACTCCAACCGGCATATTGTATTCTGAGCTACGCGAAGATCAGCAAACTATATTTATGAAACTGCTTGATGCCTATATTAAGAATTACGAGTTAGGGTTCTCAGAAAAGCTAAGAAAGAAGATACAACAAGCCGGAATAAACAACTTATCATTTGCCTGGGCAGGTGGGCTGAAACCTGGTGTGGGCCATTACTATCGCATACAAGGGCCAATGTTAATGATCGAATACGACAACACGCAAAACAATGCAAACCATGTTCATTCTGTAGTGCGCGACCTGACCAACGATTTTGGTGAAGATATACTCCGCGAGCATTACGAGAAGGAGCACAAGGATAGCAATTAAGTACGTTTGTCACCGCAGCTCCATCTTTTTAAGATCGTAGTGTTCTTTACATCCTCGGGCATAACTGTACGAATCATGTTTGCGACAGCTCTATTACCGACAGGAGGAAATAAGACGGATCACCGAACTCATATACTGTTGATAACTATAGTGTAAGTCGTTTAACAGCCTGAAGAAAGTTGGAGGTAATACGTTCAGTATGCGCATGGTGTTGATTCTTCACGATCCACCTGCCATGCACAATGGTTCCGAGTACATCTGAGGCATCGGAAGTATAAAGAATAGCAGGCAGCAAATTGTTTGTGGAGGCTTGCGCTATCAAGGGTGATTTGGCATTGTACACCACCGCATCGAATGGTGCATTGATTGCAAAATATTCTTTCTGAGAATTACCCATGGCCTTTCGTCCAGCCAGCAGCGTTCTTTCAAACAATACGCGCGCGCCATCATCAAAAGTATTTCGTTTGTGCGTGGTGAATCGTTGTGCATAATCGAGCCAGCGTAAATCTTCTAACGGATTCAAACTGATATGACTGTCGGTCCCGATAGACCATGAGCCACCCTGCTGCGCAAATTTTGTGAGATTAAATATACCATCGCCAAGATTTCCTTCAGTGCCCGGGCAGAGGACTGCATGTGCTCCGCTTTTGGCAAGGCTTGTTGTTTCCTCATCCGTCATGTGTGTGCAATGCACAATATGAAAGCGACCATCAAGAGTAAAATTATTCAATAACCATTCGATAGGGTGCTGCTTAAGGTAAGCTACACAATCCTCTACTTCCTTTAACTGCTCGGCAGCATGGAGGTGAAACGGTATAATTTTAGGTCCTTGTTCAAATGTTGAAAGTATATCTTTTGCATCAACCGCGCGAAGTGAGTGCACGCTAAACCCAAGTGATGCCTGTGAGTGGTTGGCAACAAGTGTAGCAGAATCATCAAGCAGATGAAAATAATCATCTACTGTAGGTGAAATAAATCGGCGCTGCCGTGGTTGAGGCTCTTTGCCAAACCCTCCTTTTTGATAGAACACTGGTATAAGCGTAATGTTTATACCTGCCGTGGTTGCTGCAGCGATTAATCGCTCGCCCATTTCAGAAAGATTGCTATACGGCTGGCCGTCTTTATCGTGATGTAAATAATGAAATTCTGCCACGTGTGTATAACCCTTGCGCAACATTTCAGCATATAGCATGGCGGCCACCGCTTCTACCTGATCAGGATCGAGACTCAACGCACAATGATACATCGCTTCGCGCCAGCTCCAGAAATCATCTGCTGCTCCGGGTGCGTGCCTTTCTGCCATACCCGCCATAGCATATTGAAATGCATGCGAGTGAGCATTTTGAAAACCCGGCAATGCATACCCTTGCACAGCTTCGATGGCTGCGGCCTGCGGCCTGATGTCTGATATATACTTTATCACACCAGCCTCATCTACACCTACGAAACCGGGCGATAGCCATCGCTCCGAAAGAAGCATACCTTTAAATTGATAGTATTTGATATAGCTGTGCATTAGCAGAGGCGGGTAATCAGTTGATCGAATGTCTTCTTTAATAATGACCGCATCTGATTGGCACGTGCTTCATCATATCGTGTCTCGGAATCATCCATGTAGTTTACCTTGGGCATTTCAAGTTGCAGTGCGTGTTGGTTCTCGTCAGGCTTGCCAAAGGTGCGCGTAATGGTGCCGCCTTTGAAGGGATGATTGTGACTTACTTTCAAAGAAGAAGATGATAAAGTGTCGATCGTGGTTTTGATCAACTCTGGTGAAGCTGATTGCTCATCTGCATCGCCCAGTATAAGATCAGGGAATTTATCTTTTTGAATGGTTGGCACCATCTGGCGGATTGAATGGCAATCCCATAACAGCACACGTCCAAATTTTGCCTTCTTTTCATTTAACAGTGCCTGTATTTTTTCGTGATACGGACGGTAGTATAGCTCGTACCGTCTCTTCACCTCATGATCATCAACAGCTTCGCGCTTGTCTGTGTAAAGCGGTTCTCCTAAAAATGTTGTTGTCGGGCAAAGGGCTGTTATGATGCGGCCATCGCTGTAAAGCGGTTTACTATCCGGATCGCGGTTCAGATCGATTACCCAGCGGCTATAGTTTGCTGTTATCAACGTTATGCCGAGGGCCGGAGCAAAATCGTATAACTTGTCAACAAACCAATCTGTATCGTCCGGAGCTTGTATCAGTGAAGAAACATATTCGCGTTTTATATCGTCAGGAAAAGCAATGCCACAATGTGGCACACTTACAACGATTGGCACCTCAGGTGCAGTGGGATTATATATCTTGAACGGCTCCATTACTTATCGCTCTTTCTTTTCTTCTTTTTCTTCTTACCGGAGCTGTTGTCTTCTGGTGAAACTTTCGCTTTTTCCAGTTCCTCAGACTTTGTGTTTAATTCTTGTTTTGTCACCGCCAGATCAGTCTCAGCTTTATTAAGCGCTATCTGTAATTTTTCAATGGTCTGCTTGTCGTTGGCTTCTGTTGAGTTTCCACTCAATCGTTTTTTCAGCAACATAATTCTTCTGAAGCTTTCATCGATACGTGCGGAGGAGATCTCTCCTTTATTAACCATCGAGCGGATGATGGAGTGAACTTTATCTACCGTACGCTGATCGCTGCCCGCTATATTATTGGAAAACGTCATGATATCCACTCCACCCTGTATGGCCATCTTGATAGCTTGTTCAAAACCGAAATGCTTGGTGATGGCCTGCATCTGCATATCGTCAGTAAAGATCACACCATTAAAGTGAAGGCGCTTGCGTAGTATACCGGTAAGCACATCGGAAGAAAGTGTGCCGGGATTGCCTTTGGGATCAAGTTTTTTATTTACGATGTGCGAAGTCATGATAGCATCCGCATAACCGGAGTCGATCAGCAACTGGTATGGTTTCAGTTCACGTTCTTCCCAGGTGTTTGTAACATCGGCTATGCCTAAATGTGTATCGGCTTTTGAACTTCCGTGCCCAGGGAAATGCTTGAGTGATGTGATCACACCATATTTGCGGTGTTGCTTGATAACTTCTTTTGCCATGAGGGCAACAGAATCTTCATTAGCAGAAAAAGCGCGCCCGAATTTAGCGATGATCGGATTGTCAGGATTGGAAGCAAGGTCTACTACCGGGGCGAAATTTATATTTATACCCAGTCCCGCCAGCGTAGAAGCAGTTGCTTCACTATAGAAGCGAACAGAATCCAGTGTAGGTGCCTTGCCCATGGCGGCCGCAGTAATGGAGCGGGGGAATCCATATTTATCTTTCAGGCGATTAACGCGACCGCCTTCCTGATCGATACAAATGAACAATGGAATAGGCGAAGCCTGCTGATACGTCCATGTAATTTTTTTGAGTGCGACAAATGAATTGGTTGGAGGTATATTTTTTTCAAAAATGATGATCGAACCGACTTTACCTTGTCTGATCTCGCGGAGAACTTCCGGATCAACATCCGCCTTTGGGAAACCGATCAATATCATCTGACCGATTTTGATATCCAGGCTATCCACGGTTTGGGCATTTACAATTCCTGCAAGGCTGTTAAAAATCAGGAAAAAGGAGCAAACGTATTTCTTCATGCTAAATATATAGTGAATACAAGTTAATATGCTTCGTAGATGTTGTGCAGAATGCTCTGCATGTTATTCCTCACTTCAGAAGTTGAGGTTGTAAAATGTGTGTTCATAAACGAGAAGATCAAAAGCCTGCCACGTTTTGTAACCAGGTAGCCGCTCAGCGCATGGTTATTACTTAATGACCCCGTTTTACCAAAAATATAGGGCTTCTCCTCTTTGTAATAATTTCGGATGGTTCCCTTTTGTCCGCCGATGGCTAATAGCGTAAAAAGACGTTCCCGCGGTGCCAGGGTATAAATCTTCTCCCACAGTTGAACCACTGAACGAGGTGTGAACAAGTTGAATCTGGAAAGCCCTGAACCATCTTTCCACACCGGCTCATCCTGCAAATCGTTTAAGAAATTCTTTTTGCTATAGTTGATCGCAATCTCGGGTTTCAACGTGTCGCTGATTACACCTGCACACATTAACAGAAGTTGTTCTGCAATGAAGTTGTCGCTTTCCTGCATCATAATCCTGTACAAACTATCGGATGATATACTGTAAAGCGTGTGCGCTGTTGAATCGAGCGGCTTTTGAATAACAGTAATATTTTTCTTTAAGGTATCAGCAAGCAGTGATGCTGTTATGGACGGTGAAATTTTAAGAGGTACATCAATTGCCTTGGGAGAATTTTTTGGAGCCGGGAAATAGGTGAACACGTTGCTGTCAGGTTCTCGCATAGCTCCTGCCGTCTTTTGAATGGTTCCTGTGTGGAGATTTGGCCGGAAAAGGTCAGGCTGTATATCGGGCTTACCTTTTGAATACCAGATAGAAACTATATTTCCGTATATCGGCAGTGGCGATCGCTCGGGTGAGAAGTAAGCATTGTAGTCGTCCCATGCCCACCCCGGACCAAAATATTCGGTCGAAAAATTGGCAGGTGAGAAATATAGCTGATAAGGTGTATCCTTCAGAAATCTATATACGCGGTCGTTTGTAAACACATTTTTATAGAGCAGGCTTGGATCACCAGTACCCCAGAAAATAAGAGAGTCGCCATGCACGACATAGCGTAGTCCCGGAATGGAATCACTCAGTACTTTAAGACTGGTGAAGAAGGTAAAGATTTTAGTGTTAGAGGCAGGTGTAAAATATTTTGCTCCGTTGTAATCAAAAAGTGTTTTTTGTTTTGCCGGATCGTATAACACGAAGCCTACATGATCTTTAAATTTTTCCTCAGTCGATTGAAGTGTTCTTGTCAGGCCACGTTTTGAAACCGGGGAACAGTTGAACAACACAAAGCAGATATACACGAGAAATAACCACCACAGCTCTTTGGTATATACCTGCTTTTTATGCTTCATAACGCACTGCTGTTTTACAGATACCGCTCTTTCAGAATTTTACGATGATGGGTTTCATGGCCGGCAATGATGTAGCCCAGATTCAATACCGATACTGCATTCTTGTTTGCTGTACCCGTCCGTTGAAGCATTTCCGGAGTGAAGCTGCGGTATAGATCAATCGTTGTGGCGCGGAGTCGTTCCATTTCATCTGCAAGATCTTTTACAACACGGTTAGCAGCGTTCGCTTCTGGAGCGTAATCATTTTCTTCGAAGCCATGCAATTCAGTTTTATCGTTTCGGGCGAAACGTAAAGCGCGATAAGCAAATATCCGTTCTACATCGATCATGTGACACAGTAATTCTTTAATTGTCCACTTGTCGGGAGCATAACGATAATCGCCTTTTGATTCAGGAATACTGCGAACAAGATCTACAGTAAGCTTGCTGGATAGCACCAACGCTTCCATAACATCCTGGTCTTTTACATTCTCTACATAGCCTTTGTAGAAAGGAGCAACAGCAGTAAGATCTGGTCTTGTCATTTTTCAAAAGTACTTAAAAGTTCAACTTGTACAACGATCACTTCCTTTTCGGAATAGCCGCATATTCTTTTTTTACTGACTTGTCCGTAAATTTTATCACGCAAGAAGTATCATATACAACAATATCTTCATGCGCATGATCAATGAGTGCACAGAAGCCAATCACCTAGTACGTGTTTAAGATTGATCATCCTCTTTGCCAGCAGTGTTGCCGGTTTTAGGTTCCAGTAGCCGGTGTAAGCGAGTGGCTGGCGAACCGGCTGATCGCAGCATAAGGTTGCGCAAATACTCTTCAATCGGAAGAATGAGGAACGCGATTACCACCTGGATAAAGAAATCGGTAACAGGACTTGCCTTGGTCTCGAACGTTTCGCCTGCTACAGTTTGAATGAACTGTATAAACATGACAATCGTAAGCAACGATAGTAAGCGACTGATTATACGATACCGGCTGCTAAGCCGGAACGACAAAACTACAAATCCTGAGAATACTAATATTTCAAGTGCATAAAACCACGGGCGCTGCCAGTAGGGTGGCAGTACTTCAAATACTACCGGAGGAAGCTCGTGTATCTTGCCAAAGATGTCGCGCGATTGCACCATGAACTCATAATCATCTGAAGGCAGGTAAGGATAATTTACCAGGTTGTTTGTAGCCGACCAGTCTGACCAGTCTTTATCAAGACCCGCCAGGCGATAACGATATTCAATAGCACGGGAAGCAAGATAGTCTGGCTGAATTACTTCAAAGGTAAGGGCGCTTTTATTTTCCTCTACTTCAAAGTTTAGCAGGTCTACGGTTGCATCGTTATTGCGCACACCCCGAAGCATGGGCTGATTGCCAGCTTCATAGGGTATAATTTTCTTGTTGTAAAATTTATATAGCTCATTGTCTTCGGTAATAACCCATAAATCCTGGCTACTTTGGTCAATGGTAATGAAGCGGAGGTTTTGAAATAAATTCAGCAATTGAGAATTACTTTGTTCTGCTTTCTGGCCCAACAGGCTCCAGGTATGGTGATCGTTGAAGAGTATATTTCGACCATCCGAAAAATAGTGAACCGGCTTGGGTAAGGAATCAACCCGCTCAAATACATTCTTTTTTCTATTAAATCGCTGAAAGCCCTGATCATTGACGAGGAGGATTTCATTCTTCCAGCGAAGGCACGTAATGCTGTTAAATGTAGGATTGTCGATAGTTAAGGTTTGTATATTCTTTACTTCACCGGGGCTAATATCCAAACGATAAGCTTTATCGAGTGCACACAGCCAAAGCTCCTGCCCTACACCATCAGTCATAGCATCTATGCGATCATCTATATTTTCCAGGAAGTTCCACGAACTCCATTTGCCGTCAGGCGTTAATTCGAAAGCACGCACTTTGCTATCGTATGTTGATAACAGTAATGCATGTAAATTGGAGGAAGCGTACCCTGTAAGCACAGGCTCCTGAAGAATCGGGCTGGCGTTTAATCCATGTATTTCAAACGCACCGGCAAGTCCTGCAGCAATTAACTTTCCATCCAGTTGCAGAAGTTGTGTGACTTTCGCATCTATACCCTGTATTTTTTTATAAACGTATTGAGATGATCGCAGAACCCGCTCGGTCTTTTTTATAGTGCGCCGTTTTGCTTTTATAGTTTTAGGAGAACTTGTGCCCGCATTTTCTTTTGCCGATGTGGTTGTCTCGTTACCCGGGCGCTCCTCTTTGCGGTCACGTTTTCTTCTAAAGAAATACAGAAGCCCCTTCTTTTTCGGTTCTTGTTGTGTGGCACTGGACGATTTTTTAGTTTCTGTTTCCGCCGGAGTTTGCTTGGCTGAGGGTGATGGTCTGTTATTGGTACCCACTTCTATATAGTATGTAATTTCCTCGTAAGTGTCTTGTTTTTCAAGTTTAAAAAGACCGAGTGAAGTACCTACATACTCGCTTCCTTCAAATGACATTGCACAAAGTAAATTTCCAGAAAGCCCACTATAATGGCTGAATGAGCGGAACGGCAGATAAGGTGCAACCCGCGTAAATCCGTATTCGTGCGCTGCCCAAACGCAGAGACTTTTATCGCGCATTAAACTATATACTTCATTGTCGGGAAGACCGGTGCTATAGTTTACGATCTCTTGCGTGTGGCCAGACCCGGCTTCTACGAAGATCATTCCTCCGCGCAATGTTCCTAATACAAAAAGATCCCGGTTTACCCAGCTTCCGTTCACTACCACACTGGCATCGGCGTATGCCTGGTCTTGCAACTTTATTTCACGCGGATGGAGATTTTCTCCAATCAGTATAACTTTATTGGTGGCCAGTCCCAGTATATAGGAATTGTTATATCCGCTGCAGAACGTTACCTCCGATCCCGCCGGCAATCCAAGCGAGGCGTTAACCAGCTTATCGCCTTCAACTTTGTAAATACCCGCGTGTTGCGTATTGATATATACCTTGCCAAAGAGTTCAAAGATGTTCCCGAAAGAACCTGTCAGGTTAGAGGCTTTGATAATAATAGCAGGCTGATTTTTAGTTTCGATATATAGCGCCTGCTCGGTTACAAAATATAGCCGGTCACGCACGGACAAATTTTGAAATACATCGGTAACATTTTGTGCAGATAATGTTTTCAGTTTGTGATCGCCCGGAACATTGGTGTCTACTTTTCCATAGCCAGACGAACCGCTCCAGTATATATTTTTACGATCATCCTGCTGCAAAGAATACACCGCGCCATTAGTGGAAATCAGATCCCAGTTTCGGCCGTCAAATTCAAGTACACCTCTTCGTGTGGCAAAATATATAACCCCATGGTCGTCCTGAATCATATCAAAGCACACGTTGCTGAATCGCTCCTTACCCGGGGAATAATGAGACAGAAAGTAATTACCGTTTTGACTACGCAGTGAAAAGAAACTGAGCAGTAGAATAGAGCAAAGAATAAAGCGCATGGAAAAAAGTCCTTACAGGTAAAGGTAAAAAAATGTGGCAACGTTAACCACCTGTAATGCTGGCAATTAAAGATTTAGTAATACTAACTGATGCGGCTCCAGTTTACTACCGTTTTCCGCATAGAATCAATCTGCGTGCGGATTACACTGTTTTCGGGTTTTTCGAGCTCCGGATCATTTTGCAGTATTTGAATAGCTGCTTCGCGGGCTAGTTGAAGTGTAGGGCCATCTTTCGCGAGGTCCGCAATCATCAGGTCAAGTGCTCCACTTTGTTGTGTGCCCATTACATCGCCGGGTCCACGCAACTTTAAATCAGTCTCCGATATTTCAAATCCGTTGTTGGTCTTTACCATCGTCTCGATGCGAGTTCGCGAATCAGCACCAAGCTTATAGTCCGTCATCAATATACAATACGATTGCTCCGCGCCACGTCCCACGCGTCCGCGGAGCTGGTGTAACTGCGACAATCCGAACCGTTCTGCGTTTTCTATGATCATAACCGAAGCATTGGGAACATCCACACCTACTTCAATAACCGTGGTGGCTATCATAATCTTGGTTTCATTTTTTGCAAAGCGAGCCATCTCAAAATCTTTTGCATCGGGCTTCATCTTTCCGTGAACAATGCTGATTGCATAATCAGGGAATGCCCGGCATACGCTTTCATAGCCATCCATCAGGTGTTTAAGGTCAAGCTTTTCAGATTCTTCGATCAGCGGATATACTATATATACCTGCCTGCCTGCTTCGATTTGATCTCTTATAAACTGATTTACCTGCAGGCGATGCGAATCAAACCTATGAATGGTTTTAATCGGCTTCCTGCCAGCCGGCAACTGATCTATTACCGATACATCCAGATCTCCATATAGCGTCATCGCCAGCGTACGCGGTATTGGTGTAGCCGTCATCACCAATACGTGGGGGTATATATCTGCATTTTTTTGCCAGAGCTTTGAACGCTGTGCTACACCAAATCGATGTTGCTCGTCAACCACGGCAAGGCCCAGGTTTTTGAATTGTACCTCCTCTTCTAACAATGCATGTGTACCTATCAATATCTTGAGCTCTCCCGAACGAAGTGCATCGTGAATTTCTCGGCGTGCAGATTTTTTTGTTGAACCAGTCAATAGCGCAATAGGAAGCTGCATCTTATCAGCATAACGCTTCAATCCGTTGTAATGCTGTTGTGCGAGTATTTCGGTGGGTGCCATCAATGCAGCCTGCGAACCACCGCCTACAATAACAAGCATACAAATAAAGCCAACAATTGTTTTACCACTGCCAACGTCTCCTTGCAACAATCGATTCATTTGCTTGCCGGATTTCAGATCGGCATATATTTCCTTGATAACTTTTTTCTGTGCATCCGTAAGAGCAAAAGGCAAATGCTCGTTATAAAATTTCGTAAGCAACGTAGCGTCCTGAAAAATCTGGCCCTTGAATTTTTCCTGTCGCACCAGCTTAAGTTTCAACAGCCGAAGCTGTATATAAAACAGTTCTTCAAACTTTAATCGTTGTTGCGACTTTGCTAATAATTCAAAGCTCTTCGGAAAATGTATATTTACCAGAGCCTCTTTCTTTGCTATAAGTTTGTGCGTGTTAAGTATAGATTGAGGAAGCGTTTCCCGTATTTTATCTTTTGATACTGTGAGCAGCTCCTGCATGAGCTTTGCTATGGTCTTACTGTCAATACGTTTGTTGCGTAATTTTTCTGAAAGAGGATATACTGGTTGCAGCGATCCTTCCTGCTCATTCTTTTGTGTCAGTACATCTATTTCCGGATGCGCAATACTAAATTTACTTCCAAAGCGTGCAGGCTTGCCAAAGACAATGTATGGTATACCAATTTTTATTTTTTCGTTAACCCAGTTAATTCCCTGAAACCAGACTAACTCCACCTCGCCTGTTTCATCAACCAGGTTGGCAACCAAACGTTTTTTAGACCCAACACCAATTACTTCTTTTTTTCTTATTGCACCTTTTATCTGCACAAATGGCCAGTCATCGGATAGTTCTTTAATACTGTAAAATTTTGTGCGGTCTTCGTATCGGAAAGGAAAATGCTGAAGCAAATCTCCGAATGTAAAGATGTTTAACTCTTTATTGAGTAACGCTGATCGCTGCGGACCTACGCCTTTTAGGAATTCAATTGAAGTATCAAAAAATGCAGCCATCCGTATAATGCAAGGTCAAAGATTCAAAGTAACAAGGTCTTTGATCACAAGAAAAAAATTTGATGTTAAAACTATAGAAGTGTTAAAAATAGCGGTTACAAAATAAAGTCATGTACTATCAAGTAATGTTGCAAGCAAATATGAAGATTGAGCCAACCAATTTTAAGGGAATAGAGTACGTGCAGGTTAATCAATTACCTGAAGACCAGCAGGCGTTGATTTTACAAACGATTAGCAGTAATCTCTATATCAAGATACTGATCGATGGGAAAATCATAGGAAAGTGCCTGCAATATAAAGATTACGACCTATGGTATCATAATGTCTTCAAACCGGGAGATGTACTGACCAAAGTAACAATCAAAAATTCAGAACTTCTGGAACCGGTTGCAAAAGGCAATTAATCCCAAATCCCAGCATCGGGACAACTTCCAAAACATTCCCTTCAGGGTCTTCAAAGTAAAAGGACTCTTTCCCACTTTTCCAGGTCACTTCAGCAGTAAATAGAAATGCCTTTGGATTTTATCTCGTCCTTTACCTGTAAATACTCAGCTTCGGCAACTTCAAATGCGAAATGAAGTTTGCCGCTACCATAATGGGCCTGTGGTGTCGTTTTTAATATTGAATCTTCCGGATTAAAACACAATAGAACTGAACTGCCTGCACGAAAAAAAATGTGCTTTCCGTTTACATAACTGATTATTGACAAGCCGAGTACTTTATTATAAAATCTTTTTGCTTCTTCCAGATCGTGTACATACAGGCAAGTCTCTTTTATCTTTAACGGATTCATAGGCACATCGATTTTTTTACTGCACAGTATTCATCCCAAATATCTTTTAGTATGGTTGCCGCCGGTTGAACCGCTTTGATGCCGGCTGATACCTGGCCTATCTCCAGTTCACCTTCATCCAGGTTGCCTTCAAACATGCCTCGTTTGGCTCTTCGTGTTCCTAGCAAGGTTAGCAGCTCTTCCTTGGTTGCTCCTCTCAGTTCAGCTTCCTGCACCTGCTGAAAGAAGGAGTTTTTAAGCAGGCGTACAGGGGTTAATTGCTTCAACGTTAAAACGGTATCACCTTCGGTGCTTTCGGTGATCTTCTTTTTAAAATGCTCATGTGCGGAGGATTCTTCGCTTGCGGCAAATCTGCTTCCAATCTGCACACCGTTCGCTCCCAAAGCTTCACAGGCGGCCATGGCACGCCCGCTGGCGATACCACCTGCTGCAATCAGCGGAATCTTAATAGCATCGCGAACAATTGGTATAAGCACAAGTGTAGTGGTTTCTTCCCGTCCGTTGTGTCCACCCGCTTCAAAGCCTTCTGCTACTACGGCATCTACGCCTGCCTGTTCAGCTTTGCGTGCAAACTTTGCACTGGACACCACGTGTACAACCGTTATGCCTTTATCTTTCAGAAAGGGTGTCCATGTAGCAGGGTTTCCGGCTGATGTAAAAACAATCTTTATCCTCTCATCCAACACTACATTTATTAGCTGCTCTATTTCCGGATATAGTAAGGGTATATTAACACCGAAAGGTTTATCGGTAGCCTGTTTGCATTTCGCGATGTGTTCACGTAACACTTCCGGATACATAGATCCTGCACCAAGTAATCCTAGCCCTCCGGCATTGCTTACTGCCGATGCCAGTCTCCATCCGCTGCACCAAATCATGCCAGCCTGAACGATGGGATATTGAACGTTAAAAAGTTGCTGTATTCTTGTGTTCACGGGTGCTTAGTATACTTAAAAAAATAAATATTTCAACACTGCTTTTTGTATTGTTACCAGGTTTTGAAACATTACTTTCGATCGTGTGTTTTTTACTCATACAGAAAAGCCTTCAAAGTTGTCCACAAAGAATTGATTTATAAATTTCCATGTAACACGTTGATTTATTGCGCTTTAAACGATAATACGCAGGTAATGTGGATAAGTAATGAGTTTTGTGGATTACTTTTTGCCAAATATCTTACATCTTATAACTACCTGAATTTTAAGGTTTTCTTCATCCTGATTTTTAGTCCGTTCATCAATTTTTATGCACAATTGAAAAGAGAATTTATAACCGATAAAATCAACTGACGTTATTTCGAATATGAGAAAAAAAATATTTCTGTTCTTTCTTCTTTTTTCTCTTTACAGATTATCCGCGCAGCAAGCAACAGTAGTAAAGTTTGATAGGCTGCAACAGCTCATGAATGAGAAATCCGGCACCATTCAAATCATAAATTTTTGGGCTACCTGGTGTGCGCCCTGTGTAAAAGAACTTCCCTTGTTCGAGAAGCTTCGTTCAGAAAGTACTGATGTGAAGGTAACACTCATCAACCTCGACTTTGCGGACAAGGTTAAAAAGGTCAATACATTTTTGCTGAAGAAAAATATACAGAGTGAGGTATTGCTTCTGGATGAAATAGATTACAACACCTGGATCGACAAAGTTGATAAAAACTGGGGCGGCGCTATACCGGCCACGCTTATCATCAATCCGAAGAATGGAAAAAGAAAGTTTGTAGAACGAGAACTTCATGAAGGCGAGCTTCAAAAACTTATTGAAGAAGTACAATGAAGTATATTTAGATAATTTTAAACTCTAAACTGTGTTATGAAAAACGTAAAACTATCGGCATGGCTGGCGTTATCGCTTGTTGTATTGTTCGCAGGTCGGTCTCCAAAGTACGAAGTAGGAGACACAGTAGTCGATTTCAAATTGAAGAACGTTGACGGTAAATATGTTTCTCTTTCAGACTATAAAACTTCTAAGGGGGTGATTGTGATCTTTGATTGCAACACATGTCCTTATTCCAAAGCTTATAACGAACGCATTCAGGCGTTGAACAAAAACTATGCTTCCAGGGGATTTCCTGTTGTGGCGATTAACGCCAACGACCCGGAGCTTTCACCTGGCGATTCTTTTGAAGAGATGGTAGCCGTTGCCAAAAAGAAAAAGTATGATTTTCCTTATCTCGTAGATGAAACGCAACAGGTAGCAAAAGCTTTCGGGGCCTCGAACACACCTCATGTATTTGTATTGCAGCGTGACGGTAAAGATTTTAAAGTTGCTTATATCGGCGCTATCGACAATAACACACGCGATGAGAATGCAGCCGATAAAAAATATGTCGAAGAAGCTGTTGATGCGCTGCTTGCCGGCAAGCCAGTACCCACTGCCAAAACCAAGGCAATTGGCTGTGGCATCAAGTGGAGGAATGTTTAAAGCACTTATGCACGCTTGGCAATTTGGACTGCTGCAGTATACGATGTAGTCCATGCAGCTTGAAAATTATAGCCACCGGTCTCCCCGTCTATATTTAAAACCTCTCCTGCGAAGAAGAGGTTTTTTATTTTCTTGCTTTCCATGGTGTTGATATCGATATCTGCGAGGTCAACACCTCCGCAGGTAACAAACTCTTCCTTAAAAGTTGTTTTACCTTTAATTTGGAATGCAGACCTGATTATTCCTTCCAGAAGTTTATTGAGATTCTTTTGAGGCAATTCAGCCCATATTTTTTGATCTTCTATTTCTGCCAGCGTGCAGAGCAGCTGCCATAAACGCGAGGGCAGATCGAATAATGGATAGTTATAAATCTTCTGTTTGCCATGGAGTGCTTTATAATTTTTCAATTGCTCCCGAATATCATCCTCCCTGGCAGGACCAATCCAGCTTACAAGAACCGTAAACTGATAGTTGATGTCGTGAAGATATTCTGCGGCCCAGGCTGACAATTTTATAACCGCTGGTCCGCTTAGTCCCCAGTGCGTAATAAGTAACGGACCTGTCTGTAAAAATTTGGTTGTAGCAATGCGTACTTCTGCATTTGGCACAGCCACCCCCATAAGATCTTTAAATACTTTTTGAGAATCGTTGAAGGTGAACAATGAAGGAATGGGTGGTATAATGCGAATATTCAAGGCCTGTATCCATTGATAAAATTGAAGGTTAGGATTGCCTCCAATAGCAATTAATACTTTTTTTCCCCGGTATATATATCCTTGTGAAGTATATATTCCGAAACCGTCATTTTCCAGTTTGATATTCTCGACAGCCCGTTCAAGTTCAATCTTTATTTTGTATCGGGCTGTTTCGTTTAGAAAACAATCGATTATAGTTTGTGAACTGTCTGTAACCGGAAACATTCTGCCATCTTCTTCTGCCTTCAATGCAACCTTTTTTTCTTCGAACCATTCGACAACATTTTTAGCATGATAATTTTTAAAAAGCGACTTAAGTGGCTTTTCTCCCCGCGGGTAATGACGGGCAAGTTGTAACGGGTCGAAGCAGTGCTGTGTTACATTGCATCTTCCTCCACCCGATACTTTTACTTTAGCCAAAACTTTATTTGATTTTTCAAGGATCAGAATCTTGGCACCAGGTTGCAGAATAGCTGTTTGTATGGCTCCGTAAAACCCTGCTGCGCCTCCTCCAATTACAATGAGATCATAATCGTGCATTCACAAATCTACACATCCGGTTGACGCGGCGCCAAAAAATCAAATTGTATCGACTGTGAGGGAAGGAGTATATTCTATGGATAACGATAATACGTTTTGCTTACAATCTTCCAGCCTTCAGTGAATTTATAAAGCACAAGGTAATCGGTAAAGGCTCTCTTGTTCTCCCGGTAAAGATCGAGTTTAACAACAGCAGCACTTCCGGTTATATCGACTGAAATAAATTTACCTTCAGCCTTTGGGCTGGGTGCAGCGTTTTCTTTTTTTCTTTTCTCGATGGCTGCGATCCATTCTTCTATAGGATAAGGTTTAACATCATTATCAACGAAGCGGAGCATGGTAAATGCAGGATGGAAACCCTTTCGTATAACTTCCGGGCTACCTCCATTTTGAATGCCATCAATATAGGATGAGGAGATAACCTGTTTAATAGCATCCTCATCAGTTTGTGCTTTTACAAAAACAGAAAGTGCAACAAACAGCAGGGTATAAATTATTTTCATAGTAGAAGGATTATATACTTCGGAAAATAAACTGCCTGAGGCCAGGCGGGGTTCTATGCAACCGACAGATGTAATGTGGAAGTATATGAAATGCAGAGAGCGGGATACGAAAAGCCTCGGCATCGGTCCCTCTTCCCCTCTCCCGGGCAAAGCCCGGTGCGAGAGGAAAAAAATTTTGGTAGATTAAAGTCACAACTAATTTCACGTGCACGAAATCAGATGTAAAACAGAGGGGGTCTTTTATTTTTAAGCACGGAATAAAATCGAAATGCGGTTAGTTCAGGCGCGTGTTGGAGAGTAAATCATTCCAATCCTTGTCAGCTTCTGGTTTTACTCGCTCTTGTACAATTTCAGCTAAACGGTTATCAACGTCTTTGGAGACAAGCGTGGCAGCAACGCCCAGCGCATTGCCCAAATGCAGCGTTTTTTCATCTACTTCATCAGCAACAAAAATTACGGGCGTGTGGCGGTTTACAGAATGCGTGCGTATGGAACGCACCAGTTCAAAGCCTGTGACCACAGGCAGGTCAGTGCCGCAGATTATCAGATCGAAATGTTCGATTCGCGAGGTTAGGAGCCCATCCAAACCAGACTCGGTGTGAAGCACAACGGGATTGCATCCGCTGAGCACTGACTTAATTTGAACAACGGTTTCTTTCTGCCTGTGAACCACAAGTATTTTCATTACTTCGAAAAGCGCAGTTTTAAACATTAATTTCCTAAACCTTTTAAGAAAGTTCGCTATTTGAAAGCACATCTATTTTGCCCGGCAAAAGGCCAAAATCACAGGTGTTTAAACAGAAAAATCGAAAAGCCTTGAAAGTGAAGGCTATAAAAGATGTTTGGCAGGTTAGTGGGGGTAAAAAACTACTACAAAATTAGTACAATTTTACTATACGGCTTTTTTCGGTTTTAGCTTACGATGCCCGCCTCATAAGCGTATTTCACCAGTCCAACCGTATTGTTAACGCCTATCTTTTCCATCATGTTTACCCGGTGGTTGCGAACGGTATTCTCACTCAGCGATAATTTTTGGCTAATCTCACGTATGGTTAGTTCGCGGCAAATAAGGACGAGAATTTCTTTTTCCCGATCAGTTATCTCCGCATGCTTGAAATGTGGTCGTTGGCCTGGCTTTTTTTCGGTGATGTTTTTTCGCAGCACAGATGCCACCAGATCATTGTGATAAAAGTCTTTCTCTGCCACCGAATAAATGGCCTTTTCCAGCTCTGTGGGCTCGGTGTTTTTAAGCAGAAAAGCATGCACCCCCATTTCCATCATGTGGAGAATGTATTTGTAGCTGTCGTGCATGGTTAGGATAATGATCTTTATTTCCGGATGCTTTTTGAGAATCTGCTCGCAGGTTTCAGCCCCATCCATTACCGGCATTTGAAGATCGATGATAGCAACATCGGGGATATCGTACTTGATAAGGGTGAGCAGGTCTTTTCCATTTTCCGCATCTTTTACTTCCTCCACTCTTTCGAACGTGCGTAAAAGATTTACCATGGCTTTGCGGAAAAGCGTGTGATCGTCAGCTATATAGACCTTAAACTTTCTCATAGGGGACAATGAGAGTAACTTTACTTCCGATCGAACGCTCTTTGTCGAAAAGTACGGAGGCGCCTAATACGCGTGCCCGGTTTTCAATATTGAACAGACCTAATCCTTTGCCGTTTTGAGTAGCATTTTTTATGGCATCCGGATCGTACCCTATACCGTTGTCTTCCACTGACACAGAGAGCGTATCTCCGCCTGCTATGGTTACTTCAACTACCGATGCCCTGGAGTGTTTCAGCGCATTGTTTAGAAGTTCCTGTACCACACGAAACAGCATCAGTTCTCTACTTTTTTCGAAGCTACGAACTTCTCCCTGTTCTACACAATGGATGGGTAAAAGAGATGTTTCGTGGAAGCGTTCGCACAGTTCTTTTACAGCAGGTGCGAAACCAAATTTCTCTAACGTAGAAGGCATCAATTCGCGGCTGATGGCTCGCACGGAAGAGATGGTATCATCGAGCATCATCTTTGGTTGATCAAGGCTCTCGGGCGAGGGCAACTGCCGGGCAACGGTAATGATACCAACGCGTATTGTAGAAAGCATGGCTCCAATGCTATCGTGGAGTTCTCCGGCCAGTCGTCTGCGTTCTTGTTCTTGCGATTCGAGCGCTGCTTCCATCATTTTTTGCTGATAAATAAGCTCAAGCTGTTGACGTTTAAATTGTTCCTGAATCATTTTCTTCTGATAGAAAACCATGAACAGAATGATGGCAATAGCAAGCAGGAGCATGCCTACGGTGCCAAGGGTGATGAGGAGGGCGATTTGATATTCCGAAGGTCCTGCCATAATCCGATCATCACAACCAAATGCTGGATGATGTACATGATAATTTGAAATGTACCGTAAAACAAGAAATCATTATGCAAAACTTCAACTAAATAAGTAGTAAAAACCGAAAGAAAAAGCGTACCGGCATTGAAAATGAGAATAGATGTGCAAAACCAGAACATTGGGAGGCGATGCAACTGCTGCGCAGGCAGGTCTATGAGCAGCCGGTAAAAGTAAACGATACTAAAACATATAAAGATTATAGCGCTGGCAATCTGGTTATACGAATTGATATCCTTCTTTTG